>NZ_QAIM01000376.1:2098-23862 GCF_003061035.1 Acidovorax sp. HMWF018 | reverse complement strand
GGCGCATCGAGCAGGTCGCCCAGCGCACCAGCGTAGCCCAGGCCCGTCCACAGGCTGTGGGCGATGTGGGGCGTGGCGGGGTACAGGCAGCGCAGCAGGATGCCAAAGCCTTCGATCAGCGCCACCTGGGCACCGGCCGAGTCCATGGCCTTGAAATCTTCGAGCGCGTTGATCATCTTCATCGCGCCGGAGACCACGGTGTTGTACTGCATGCGCTGGTAGTCGTAGTCCACCTGCTTGAGCACGTTGTGAATCTCCAGGCGCAGGGCTTTGGCCTCCTTGTCAAACTGCACGTCCTGCAGGCTGCTGGCACCGGCCACGCTGGCCATGGCAGCGTCGCGGTCGATGGCCGAGAGCTTGAGGCCGAAGTTCCACACGCGGCGCAGGAAGCGGTAGCTGCCTTCCACCGCAGCGTCGTTCCACTCCAGCGTGGCTTCGGGCGGCGCGGTGAACATGGTGTACAGGCGGGCCGTGTCGGCGCCGTACTTCTCGATCAGGTCCTGCGGGTCCACGCCGTTGTTCTTGGACTTGGACATGGTGCCCACGCCCTCGTAGTCGATGGGCGTGCCCACGGGCAACATGCCGTCGCCGCTGGTGGCTTCGTTCTTGAGCTTGGCACCGATGATCTTGCCGCCCTCATCGAGCACATGCTCCACGTCGTGCGGCCAGAAGTAGTCCTTGCCGCCCTTGGCGGTGCGGCGGCTGTAGATGTGGTTGAGCACCATGCCTTGTGTGAGCAGCTTGGTGAAGGGCTCATCGACCTTGACCAGGCCCAGGTCGCGCATGACCTTGGTCCAGAAGCGGGCGTACAGCAGGTGCAGGATGGCGTGTTCGATACCACCGATGTACTGGTCCATCGGCATCCAGTAGTCGGCACCACCGGCCACCATGGCGTCCACATTCTTGGGGTCGCAATAGCGCATGAAGTACCACGAGCTGTCCACGAACGTGTCCATGGTGTCCGTCTCGCGGCGGGCAGCCTTGCCACACACGGGGCAGGTCACGCCCGCGTGGAAGCCTTCGTGCTTGTGCAGCGGGTTGCCCGAGCCGTCGGGGATGCAGTCTTGCGGCAGCACCACGGGCAGGTCTTTTTCGGGCACGGGCACGGCACCGTGCTCGTCGCAGTGGATGATCGGGATCGGCGTGCCCCAGTAGCGCTGGCGGCTCACGCCCCAGTCGCGCAGGCGCCAGGTGGTCTTCTTCTCGCCCAGGCCCTTTTGCTCCAGCGCGTGGGCCACAGCGTTCACGGCTTCCTTGTACGACAGGCCGCTAAAGCTGTCGGAGTTGATGGTCACGCCGCGTTGCTTATCGCCATACCAGTCGTTCCACTGGTGGTAGTCAAAGTGCTCGCCATCGACCAGCACGACCTGCTTGATCTCGATGCCGTACTTCAGGGCGAACGCGAAGTCGCGCTCATCATGGGCGGGCACGCCCATCACGGCGCCGTCGCCATAGCCCATCAGCACGTAGTTGCCGACCCAGACCTCGACCTTTTCGTCGGTGAGCGGGTGCGTGACGAACAGGCCCGTGGGCACGCCCTTTTTCTCTTGCGTGGCCAGCTCGGCTTCGGTGGTGCCGCCGCTCTTGCATTCTTCGATGAAGGCCTTGAGCGTAGGATTGGTCTTGGCGGCATGGGCGGCCAGCGGATGCTCGGGCGCCACGGCGCAGAAGGTCACACCCATGATGGTGTCGGCGCGCGTGGTGAACACGTACATCTTGCCGTCGCCGATCAGCGCGCCGTCATCACCCCGGATGTCGTGCGGGAAGGCGAAGCGCACGCCTTCGCTCTTGCCGATCCAGTTCTCCTGCATCAGCTTCACGCGCTCGGGCCAGCCGGGCAGCTTGTCGCCCGTCACAAAGCCCAGCAGCTCTTCGGCGTAGTCGGTGATCTTGAGGTAGTAGCCAGGGATTTCGCGCTTTTCCACGGTGGCTCCGGTGCGCCAGCCCTTGCCGTCAATCACCTGCTCGTTGGCCAGCACGGTCTGGTCCACCGGGTCCCAGTTCACGACCTGGGTCTTGCGGTAGGCAATGCCCTTTTCCAGCATCTTCAAAAACAGCCACTGGTTCCACTTGTAGTACTCGGGGTCGCAGGTGGCCACCTCGCGGCTCCAGTCGATGGCCAGGCCCATGGCCTGCATCTGCTTTTTCATGTACGCGATGTTTTCGTACGTCCACTTGGCCGGTGGCACGCCGTTCTTCAGCGCCGCGTTTTCGGCGGGCAGGCCGAACGCGTCCCAGCCCATGGGCATCAAGACGTTGTGGCCGTTCATGCGCAGGTAGCGCGTGAGCATGTCGTTGATGGTGTAGTTGCGCACGTGGCCCATGTGCAGCTTGCCGCTGGGGTAGGGCAGCATGGAGCAGGCGTAGAACTTCTTCTTGCTCGTGTCTTCCGTCACGCGGTAGGCGTCGGTGGCGGTCCAGTGGTCGTGCGCCGCGCGTTCGACGTCTTGGGGAGAGTATTTGTCTTGCATGGGAGCTCGGGGGTGAGAGAAGAGTGCAGCCGCAGGGCCGCGCTGCAGGGATTTTAGGCGGTCAGGGACTGGCACTGGCGTGCCAGCAGCCGGGGTGGGTCAGCGGGACGGGGCTGGAGACGCAGGCGACACAGGATTCGCCGCAGGTTCGGCCACAAATCCGATGCGCTGCAGCCCAGCCAGGTGGGCCGCGCCCATGACTTCGACCACGCGGCCATAGGGCACGGCAGCGTCGGCGCGCAGCTGCACCTCGGTGTCGGGGCGCTCGGCGCCAATGCGGCGCAGGCGCTCGGCCAGCGCAGCCTGCGACAGGGGCTGGTCATCTAGAAAGGCCTGCCCCGAGGCATCGACCACCAGCGTGACGAATTGCGGGGCCGTGCCGGGCGTGGCGCCCTCGGTGCGCGGCAGGTCCAGACGGATGGAGCTGGCCAGCAGCGGTGCCGTGAGGATGAAGATGACCACCAGCACCAGCATTACGTCCACCAGCGGCGTCATGTTGATGTCGCTCATGGGCTGCGGCCCGGTGGTACGTTCAAGTCTTCCGAAGGCCATGGCGCGGTCAAGCTTCCTGGAGCTCAGGGCCGAGGATCGGCGGGGACAGAGGTGTCAATGATCAGCTCTCGCAGATCGCGCGCAAACCCTTCCAGGTCAGCCTCAATGCGACCGAGCAAGCGGCCAAATACGTTGTAGGCCAGCACGGCAGGGATTGCCACGGCCAGCCCAGCCGCCGTCATGACCAGGGCCTCGCCCACCGGGCCGGAAACGCGATCAATGGTGATCTGCCCCGCGCCTGCCATGGCGGTGAGCGCATGGTATATGCCCCACACGGTGCCCAGCAGCCCCACAAAAGGCGCAGTGGAGCCCACCGTGGCCAGCAGCACCTGGCCAAACTGCAGGCGTCCCAGCACATCGTGCAGGGCATCGCGCAGCACCCGCGTGAGCCGCTGCGACAGGCTGCCAGCCGTGGCCAGCGTGGACTGGGCCATGCTGTCGTGATTTGCTATTAAATTTGCAGCAACCACCAAAGGAAGCACTAGCGCATCCCGGTCAAAAGACTGCAAACGTTGCTGCGCGAGGGCCAGCGAGGGCGCCTGCCAGAACGCGGCCGTGCAGCGGGCCACGTCGGCACTGGCGCGGCGCATGAGCCGCAACTTCCACACAATGACCACCCAGCTTGCCACCGACATGGCCAGCAAGACCAGTGCCGCGCTTTGCGTCACGGCATCGCCCTGGCGCCACCAGTGGAGCGCGTCCATGGGAGTCGGCGGATCAGTGCAAGCCCAGCACGTCGAACATGTCGAACATGCCAGTCTTGTGGGCCGCCAGGAAGCGCACGGCGCGCAAGGCGCCCTGCGCATACGTGGCGCGGCTGGACGACTTGTGCGTGACCTCGATGCGCTCGCCGATGCCCGCAAACAGCACGGTGTGGTCGCCCACGATGTCGCCACCACGGATGGCAGCAAAGCCGATGCTGGAGGGGTCGCGCTCGCCCGTCACGCCTTCGCGGGCGTACACGGCGCAGTCCTTGAGGTCGCGGCCCAGGGCCTCGGCAATCACCTCTCCCATCTTGAGCGCGGTGCCCGAGGGTGCATCGACCTTGTGGCGGTGGTGGGCTTCGATGATTTCGATGTCGTACCCCGTGGCCATGGCCTTGGCGGCCATTTGCAGCAGCTTGAGCGTGACGTTCACACCCACGCTCATGTTGGGTGAGAACATGATGGCAGTGCGCTGTGCGTAGGCGTCGAGTTCGGCCTTTTGCGCATCGGTGAAGCCGGTGGTGCCGATGACGGCCTTCACGCCCAGCTGGCTGCACACGGCCAGGTGGGCCAGCGTGCCCTCGGGGCGGGTGAAGTCAATGAGCACCTCGGCGTTCTTCAGGCCGGCCGCCACGTCGGCCGTGATGGCCACACCGCTGGCATAGCCCAGAAAGGCCGTGGCGTCCGAACCGATGGCCGGGCTGGCGGCCACATCCAGTGCACCGGCCAGCACGCAGTCGTCGCTGGCGCGGATGGCCTCGATCAGCATGCGGCCCATGCGGCCCGAAGCCCCGGCGACGGCTACACGGAGGGGGGATGCCGCGGGAGCCGCTGGCGAAGAAGTCGCGGTCATGAAAAGGTCCTGTTCATTGATAGGGCAGCCAGCGCACCGGGCTCACTGCCAGGGCCGCAAGGTTCAGCGCGCGGGCGCTTCAAGCGGCGGGTAACTGGTGGCGGCAGGCAATGCCGGCGGTGTGGCCGCTGCTGGCGCGGGGCGCTCCTTGACCGGGTACTTGGCCAGTTGCTCCGGCGTGGCTTCCAACGCCGGCACCTTGCCCTTGGCACCGTCGCGCGCACCCAGCGTGGCGACGAACTCGGTCTCGGTCGGCATTTCATCGCCTTCGGAGCGCTCCAGGGCATCGCCCTTGAAGAACACGGTCAGTTTGCGGGTCTGAATCTCTTCGCCAGGGCGTTTGAGCGTGAACACGTACTCCCAGCGGTCCGCATGGAACAGGCTGGTGACCAGCGGCGTCCCGAGAATCTCGCGCACTTGCTGGCGGCTCATGCCGGGCTGCAGGGCTTCGACCTGCTCGCGGGACACGAAATTGCCCTGCACCACGTCCACCCGGTAGGGCTTGACGATGTTGGCGATGCGGCTGCTGGCGCCATCCAGACTGCCGCAACCGGTCAGGGCAGCCATGCTGGCACCGATCAACACAACCAGGCCCAGACGGGCGCTGTAACGGGCTTGGACGGGCATGGGTAAAAGGCCAAAGGATATGATCGTCCCATTGTAGCGGCAGCCCCTCCAGACCCTGAGCCGGTTGCCCTCCCCCGAAAGAGCCAGCCATGACCAATATCGACGAACTCAAAAGCACGGGACTCAAGGCCACACTGCCCCGACTGAAGATTCTGGAGATTTTCCAGAAGGGTGCGCAGCGCCACATGACGGCCGAAGACGTGTTCCGCGTGCTGCTGGAAGAGCGCTCGGACATCGGCCTGGCCACCGTGTACCGGGTGCTCACACAATTCGAGCAGGCTGGCATCCTGATCCGCAGCAATTTCGAGAGCGGCAAGGCGGTGTACGAGCTCAACGAAGGGCAACACCACGACCACTTCATCTGCACTTCGTGTGGCAAGGTGGAAGAGTTTTACGACCCCGAGATCGAAAAGCGGCAGCATGCGGTGGCCAAGGCCAAGGGCTGGCTGGTGCAGGACCACACCATGGCGCTGTACGGACAGTGCGCCGACTGCGCTAAGAAATGACTCCCCCTGAGCCACCTTCGGCGTCTTCCCACCGAGGGGGACGCTCCCTGCGCGGCGGGGCGGCCCTAGCGCGACAGCACTGGTATGGGCCGCGCCAGTTCCGGTGGCCTGAGCGCCGCTAGCCGCCCGTATCACGCTCCATGGCACGGCGATGGCGTTCGACAAACTCTTGGTAGGTGTCGATGCCGCGCAGTTGCAGGATGGTGTTGCGCACGGCGGCCTCGACCAGCACGGCGATGTTGCGGCCGGCGACCACCTGGATCACGACCTTGAGCACCGGCACGCCCAACACGTCCTGCGTAAGCGGCTCGTAGGGCAGACGCTCGTAGTCACGCTCCAGCGTCTCCTTACGCACCAGGTGCACGATGAGCTTGAGGCGCATCTTGCGGCGCACCGCCGTCTCGCCAAAGATGGCGCGGATATCGAGCAGGCCGATGCCGCGCACTTCCAGCAGGTTTTGAAGCAGCTCGGGGCACTTGCCTTCGATGGTGGTCTGGTTGATGCGGAACAAATCCACGGCATCGTCAGCCACCAGGCCGTTGCCGCGCGAGATCAGCTCCAGGCCCAGCTCGCTCTTTCCCAGGCCCGACTCGCCGGTGATCATCACGCCCAGGCCCAGAATATCCATGAACACGCCGTGCATCGTGGTGCGGTCAGCGAAGTGCTTGGACAGGTAGGCGCGTAGCACGTCGATGACAAACGCCGACGACTCGTGCGTGGAAAACATCGGAATCTGCGCGCGCTCGCACATCGACACCAGCGCGTCGGGTGCGGTCTGGTTGTCGGCCAGCACCAGCACGGGGGGCTCCAGCGTCACGATACGGGCGATGCGGCGCTTGCAATCGTCAGGGGAGGCGTTGCTCAGGTACGCAATCTCGCGCTCGCCGAGGATCTGGACCCGGTACGGATGGATGTAGTTGAGATAGCCGACCAAATCGGCGCCGGAACGTGCGGAGCGCACGGCCACTTCGTCAAAACGGCGCTCGGACGCTCCGAGACCTGCCACCCACTCCCACTTCAGGGGGCCGCGAAATTCCTCGAAAAGAACATCGGCGCTGACAACATTGGGCTTCACGGCAGGTCAGTCAGGGTGATCAGCGCAGGCGGCGGGGAAAGCACTCAGGCCGTTTGGGTGGATTGCCAGCCCGCGATCATGCCGTGCAGTTCGGCAGCATCAGCGCAGGCCTTGAGTTTTTCGCGCAAGGCAGAGTCGCTGAGCAACTCGGCAATCTCGGAGAGGATTTCCAGGTGCTTTTGCGTGGCCGCCTCGGGCACCAGCAAAAAGATCAGCAGACCCACCGGCAACTCGTCCGGCGCATCGAACCCAATGGGATTGAGCAACTGAAACACGGCCGCCATCGGGGCCTTGAGGCCTTTGATGCGCCCATGGGGAATGGCCACGCCATGACCGAGCCCGGTGGAGCCCAGGCGTTCGCGTGCAAACAGACTGTCGGTGATCAGCGCCCGGGAGAGGCCGTGCTGGCT
Organism: Acidovorax sp. HMWF018; assembly: GCF_003061035.1. Taxonomy (NCBI): domain Bacteria; kingdom Pseudomonadati; phylum Pseudomonadota; class Betaproteobacteria; order Burkholderiales; family Comamonadaceae; genus Acidovorax; species Acidovorax sp. HMWF018. Next base: position 16,664 of record NZ_QAIM01000376.1, on the reverse strand, counting down.
CTCGAACAGCAGACCCGCTTCTTCAAAAGCACGCTTCTTGCTGGTGGCGTCCACGCTCACAAGCACTTGAGCGGAGGGCAGGATGGAGGCGAGTCGGTTCATGGTCAAGGGTAACAATTATGCACATATTGGCGAAAACCCTGAGCGCGGCGCGTCAGGCAACAAAAAAACCGCCCGAGAGGGGCGGCTGCTGTGCCAGGCTCAGGGCTGGCGCATCAAGCGTGCAGTTCGCGCTTGGCGGCTTCGTGGTGGTGATCTTGCAAACGGTCCTTGTGGCGGACCACCTGGCGGTCCATCTTATCGACCAGTTCGTCCACAGCCGCATACAGGTCGGCGTGGGAGCTTTCGGCAAACAGGTCACTACCCTTGACGTGGATGTTGCATTCCGCTCGCTGTCTCTTTTCCTTTTCCTTTTGCTTCTCTACCGTCAGCAGTACCTTGACATCGACAACTTGGTCAAAATGGCGGGTGATCCGGTCCAGCTTGGTGGTGACGTAGTTGCGCAAGGCGGGAGTAACTTCGAGGTGGTGACCGCTGATCGTCAAGTTCATAAATAAGTCTCCTGTGGCTCTCGGTGGAAAAACGCCGTCCTGGATCAGAGGAGCGGCTCGGCGAACTTGGATGCATCTGTTGTTGACGTCGTGGGTTCACTATGCCCCTGCCCTCCCTGAAATGCAATCCCATACCGCCGCAGGCCGCTGGGTTATGCCCGGCAAGGTGCCAAGCACCCGAAAAGCGCGCACAATGGGCGGATTGAAGGGACTGGCCAAAGTGCAGCGCAAACCCCTTTCTTGTCACCGTGCCGACGGCGTCGCGCCATGCAGCGTGAGGCGCCCCACCACCAGCATCGACAGCAGGCTGGCGCCGATGCCCACCAGCGCAGCCACCCAGTAGTTCTGTACCAGCCCCTGCGCATCACGGCTGATCAGCACCCCTCCCACAAAAGACGCAACACCCATCGCCGCCGATTGCACGGAGGCGTTCAGCGTCATGAAGGTCCCCCGCAAAGGCGCGTGCGCCGCAGAGGCAATGATGGCCATGCCGGGAATCATGCGGCCACTGACAAAAGTAAACATCAGCGTGGACACCATCAACACGCCCCACAGCGGCAACCCCTGCACCAGCGTGATACCCAGGATGCAGGGAAGGCCTGCGAGGGCCAGCCACCGGAAGGTGGGCACCTTGCCATGCCGGTCTGTCATGCGCCCGAACAGGCGTGCCGTGAACAAGGTCACCACCCCGCCACACAAGTACACCAGCGGAACCTGATCGGCGCGCACACCCGCATTGGTCTGCATGTAAATGGTGATGTAGGGAATCACCGTAAAACCTGTAAACATCAGCAACGCCGAGAACAGAAATGCCCACCGGTGGTTGCCATCCGCCAGCACCTGGGTGATACCGCTCAGCACAGACCGCCCGTTGGCAGCCTGGACATGGCCCGCCATGGTCGGTAGCGTGCGGGCCGCCTGCACGGCCAGCACTCCCACCATAGCGGCAATGCCAATGAACGGCAGGTTCCAGCCCCCGTACTGCGCGAGGATCAGCCCCAGGGGCACGCCAGCCACCGTGGACACGGAAAACGACGTCATCACGATGCCCATGGCACGCCCGCGCCGCTCAAAGGGAACCACGTCCGCCACGACGGTCTGCGACAAGGCCGACAGCACGCCGCCAAAAGTCCCCGCGAGAATGCGTGCCACCATCAGCGTGCCGTACGTGGGCGCGAGGCCACAGGCCAGCGTCGCCAGCCCAAACAGGCCATAGAGCACCAGCAGAAGCCGCTTGCGACCGAAGCGATCGATGTAAGTCGAAGCCAGCAGGCCTGACGCCCCCGCCGACAGCGTGTAGGCAGACACCAGCAAACCAAACTGCGCGTCGGTGATCGCAAACAGCTGCGTGAGCTGCGGGCCCAGCGGCATCATGATCATGAAATCCAGGATGTGGGTGAACTGGATGCCTGCCAGCGTCAGCAGCAGCCACAGTTCGCGGCGGGGAGAAAGCTCAGGCGTAGAAGAAGACACAGCAGACGGCCGCAGGGGCCCAGGCAGGTTCAGGGCCGCCCAGTGTGCCGCATGCCTGCCCGGAACACACCCTTCTCGGCGCATTCCCCGCAGAAACCGCCGCCCTTCAGAGCGGCGCGTAAAATCCACCGGTTGCGCCCAGGCGTCCCCTGCCGCGTGCCCCTTTCCCCTACGTTCTTCGGACTGCCCGCAGCGGACACCCACCGCCCACACCGACACCATGACCCAGCCCAGCTCCACCGCCCTGCACACTTCGGCCCTGACTTCGCTGCCCCTGCTGGCACGCGGCAAGGTGCGTGACAACTACGCCGTGGGCGACGACCGCATCCTGATGGTGGCCAGCGACCGCCTGTCGGCCTTCGACGTCATCATGGGCGAGCCTATCCCCGGCAAGGGCGAGCTGCTCACCCAAATGGCCCTGTTCTGGTTCGACAAGCTCGGCCACATCTGCCCCAATCACCTCACAGGCGACGCACCCGAGAGCGTGGTGAGCCCCGAGGAAGCCCCTCAAATCCGTGGCCGCTCGATGCTGGTCCAGCGCCTCAAGCCCATCCCGGTCGAAGCCGTGGTGCGCGGCTACCTGGCTGGCAGCGGCTGGAAGGAATACCAGGAATCGCGCTCGGTCTGCGGCGTGCCCCTGCCCGAAGGCCTGACCAACGCCGCCAAGCTGCCCGAACCCATCTACACGCCCGCCGCCAAGGCCGCCATGGGCGAGCACGATGAGAACATCACCTTCGAGCGCACGGTGGAGATGATTGGCCTGGACCTGGCCACCCGCATCCGCGATCTGAGCATTGCCATCTACAAGGCCGCGGCCGACATCGCGCTCACCAAGGGCATGATCATTGCCGACACGAAATTCGAGTTTGGCCTGGCCCCTGACGGCACGCTGGTGCTGATGGACGAGGTGCTGACCCCCGACAGCTCCCGCTACTGGCCAGTGGAGGGCTACGCTGAAGCCCTGGCCAAGGGGGAGAACCCGCCCAGCTACGACAAACAGTTTGTGCGCGACTGGCTGGAGCAGGCCCAGGTCAACGGCAAGCCCTGGGACAAGACCCCCCCATCGCCCCGCCTGCCCCAGGCGGTGATTGAAAAGACGGCGGCGAAGTACCGTGAGGCCCTGGAGCGGCTGACATCGACATAGATCTGCTGTGGGAGTGGCACCCGCCAAAAGCCCCTTTGAAGCCTAGCCCGGCGGCGTTTCGACGGCTTCAAAACGCAGCAATTGCTCGCCTTCAGCCCCCCGTAGCAATAGCTGCGAGCCGACCTGGCGAAAGCCCCGCACCGCCAGCAGCGCCTCAAAATACTGGGTCTCTAGCCCACTGCTTTGCAGGCACAAGCTGATGTTGGACACGAGCTGCCCCATGCGTAGGTGTCCGCTCTGAGGTTGCAACTCATAGTCGGCGAGAAAGCGGTTGCAGCCGCCCGAGCCTGCCACCCGCGGCTCATCTGCCTGGAAAACCAGATGGGGCACCGACACACCATCGGCAGGGCGGGATAGGGCCTCCCCAGCCATTTCGACGAGCCGCCAATGGGTCAGCAGCAGGGGCACGGACGCCTCCACAGTGGCAGCCAGCGGCAGCAGCCGCTGCATTTGAACATCAACATGGCGGTAGGCCGCGTCCTGCGGCACTGGGTAGCGCCTGTCGCTGGCCAGAAGCAATCGCCCCTCCAAGGTGACGGTGGTTCGCACCTCATAACGCCCCTGGGGCACAAACCGCGCGGAGGGGTAGGGAATCCACAGCGCGTAAGGGGGCTGGCCTGCAGGTTGGCGGCGCTGCCGCCCCAAAACGACAGGCGGCCGGTCTGGCTGGGTCACATCCAGCAAAGTGGCCTCGAAAACAGCCTCGGGCGGCAGCATGACACGCTCTCGCGAAAGCGCCACCCCCGTAACCACGGCGTCTGGAGCCGGGGGACGCGTCACGCAACCAGTCACCCCCAGTATCCACACCAAAACGCCGCCATAGAGCCCGCGGCGTAGGCAGCCTAGACGTGACCCATTGCGCCAGGATGGCAATTGGATGGAGAGCGCCTGCGTCGCGCCGTTCACCACTGCAACCTCTTGAGCCCTCAGCTCAGCACCACACTCGACAACCGCCGGCGGTAGGTGGCCACCACCGGGTCTTCGGGCGGGATCTGGCCCTCGGCGACCTTGGGCTTGGGTGCCTCGATCAGTTCGAGGATGGCGACGTAGGTCTTGCGGGCGATCTCTTCGCTCCACGCCTTGTCGCGCATGAGGATTTCGAGCAGCTCGTCCATGGCGTCGGTCCAGCGCTGCTGGGTGATGAGCCAGCGGGCGCGGGCATAGCGGGTGTCGAAATCCCGCTTGTTCGCGGCAATTTTTGCCTCAAATCCGGCCTCAGCGCTAGCGTCATATGCGCCAGACGCTACAAAATCAAGAGCATCCATCCAGGTCTTGAGTGCCCCCAGCTTGCGCGACATGGCGGCCTTGGCAATCACGGGAGCAAAAGCCACCTTGGCATCGTCCTCGCGCCCCAGCTGCAGCAGCAGCTTGACGTAGTCAAAGCGCGCGTCATCGTTGGCAGGGTCGGTCACGACGGCATGCTGCAGCTTCTCCAATGCGGTGCCGGTATCACCTTCGGCGAGAGCTTCCTGCGCCTCTTCTTCCTCGGCCTCGGCCACCATCTCCTCAGCGGTGGGGACGTGCTTGTCGAGGAAGGCGCGCACTTGGCCTTCTGGCAAAGCGCCCATGAAACCATCGACAGGCTGACCGTTCATCAGCAGCACGCAGGTAGGAATGCTGCGGATACCGAACATGCCCGCCAGCTGCTGTTCCTGGTCGGAGTCGATCTTGGCGAGCTTGAAGCGGCCCGCGTATTCCGTCTCCAGCTTCTCCAGCACCGGCCCCAGGGACTTGCAGGGGCCACACCAGGGCGCCCAGAAGTCCACCAGCACGGGCACGTTCATCGAGGCGGCAACCACCTCGGCTTCAAAGTTCTCTACGGTGATGTCAATCATGATGGTGTGGGGCCCGGGGCCTATGGAGCGGTTTGCGCGCTATTTTGGCCCATCGAAACAGCCCCACACCCGCCAGGGAGGCGCAAAAAGTAAAATCGCGGGTTCTACCTACAGCGGCTGGGCAGGCAAGGCCTGCCGGCCAGCACCCTCCACACCATGAAACCCATCCAGATCGGCGTGGTCATGGGTTCCAGCAGCGACTGGGACACCATGCAGCATGCAGTGCAAATCCTTGAACAGTTCAGCATCGCGCATGAGGCCCGCGTGGTGTCGGCCCACCGCATGCCCGACGACATGTTTGCCTACGCCGAGGCCGCCGCCGGCCGGGGGCTGAAGGCCATCATCGCCGGGGCCGGCGGTGCTGCCCACCTGCCCGGCATGATCGCCGCCAAGACCACCGTGCCCGTGCTGGGCGTGCCCGTGGCCAGCCGCCACCTGCAGGGTGTGGATTCGCTGCACTCCATCGTACAAATGCCCAAAGGCATCCCCGTGGCGACGTTTGCCATCGGCACCGCCGGTGCGGCCAATGCCGCCCTGTTTGCTGTGGCCCTGCTGGCCAATGAGAGCCCCGAGCTGCGCCAGCGCCTGGAAGCCTTCCGCGCCGAGCAGACGGAAGTGGCCCGCAACATGACCCTGCCGCCCGCCGCATGAGCGCCGCCACGCAACCCTTGCTCCCCGGATCGACGTTGGGTGTTCTGGGTGGCGGCCAGCTGGGCCGCATGTTTGTCCACCAGGCCCAGGCCATGGGCTACTTCACGGCCGTGCTCGATGCGGACCCCACCAGCCCTGCCGGGCTGGTGAGCCACCACCACATCCAGACAGGTTACGAAGACCCGCAGGGCTTGGCCGAGCTGGCCCGCCTGTCGGATGCGGTGACCACCGAGTTCGAGAACGTACCTGCTGCTGCACTGGCCACCCTGGCCACGCAACGCCCCGTGTCCCCCGCCGCCAGCGCTGTGTCGGTGGCGCAGGACCGCGCACGGGAGAAGGCGCACTTTGTGGCCTGCGGTGTGCCCTGCGCGCCCTATGCCGTGATCGAAACCGCAGAGCAACTGGCCGCCGTATCCACCCACCTTTTGCCCGGCATCCTCAAGACGGCCCGCATGGGCTACGACGGCAAGGGCCAGGTGCGCGTGAAGACGCCCGCCGATCTGGCCGCCGCCTGGGATTCGGTCGGCCAAGTGGCCTGCGTGTTGGAAAAGATGCTGCCGCTGCAGCTGGAATGCTCCGTCATCGTGGCGCGTGGTGCCGATGGGACGATGGTGCACCTGCCGGTGCAGCGCAACCTGCACCGCGACGGCATCCTGGCCGTGACCGAGGTTTATGAAGGAAATCTGCCGCAAGCGCTAGTGGATCAAGCGGTAGCCGCTGCAAAATCTGTAGCAGAAGGCCTGCAGTATGTGGGCGTGCTGTGTGTGGAGTTCTTCGTGCTGCAGGACGGCAGCCTCGTGGTCAACGAGATCGCCCCGCGCCCGCACAACAGCGGTCACTACAGCCAGAACGCCTGCGATGTGTCGCAGTTCGAGCTGCAGGTGCGCACCATGGCCCGCCTGCCGCTGACGCAGCCGCGCCAGCACAGCGCTGCCGTCATGCTGAACCTGCTCGGCGACCTGTGGTTTGCCCACGGCGACGCGGCGCAGACCCCGCCTTGGGCCCAGGTACTGGCCCTGCCCGGCACCCACCTGCACCTGTATGGCAAGCGCGACGCCAAGCGCGGCCGCAAGATGGGGCACCTGAACATCACCGCCGCCACCCCCGAGGCTGCGCGCGCCACGGCCCTGCAGGCCGCAGCGCTGCTGGGCATCGAGCCCTTCTGAGCCAGGCTGTTTCCATGATTCTCGACGGCAACGACCCCCAGGCCATCGCCACCGCTGCACGCGCAGTGCGCAGCGGCGCCCTGCTGGGTCTCCCCACCGAAACGGTGTATGGCCTCGCGGCCGATGCCAGCAGCGATACCGCCGTGGCGCAGATCTTCGCGGCCAAGGGGCGGCCCAGCGACCACCCGCTGATCGTGCACGTGGCCAATGCCGAGGGCATTGCGCATTTCGTCAGTGAAGTGCCCGGCTTTGCACAAAAGCTCGTGGATGCCTTCTGGCCCGGCCCGCTCACGCTCATCCTGCCGCGCTTGCCCGGCGTAGCCACCGCCGCCACCGGCGGGCAGGACAGCGTGGGATTGCGCTGCCCCGCGCACCCCGTGGCCCACGCCCTGCTGGTGGCCTGCGCAGCCGCTGGCGACAGCAACGAGGCCGGCGGCCCTCCCGTGTGGGGCGTTGCAGCCCCCAGTGCCAACCGTTTTGGCCGCGTGAGCCCCACCACCGCCCAGCATGTGCAGGACGAGCTGGGCGACGACCTGCTGGTGCTGGACGGTGGGCCCTGCGATGTAGGCATTGAAAGCACCATCGTGGACTGCACGCGTGGTGTGCCCGTGCTGCTGCGGCCCGGCGCCATCACCCGGGCGCAGATTGCGGCCGCTTGCGGCATGGCCCCGCTGTCCAAGGAAGACCTCCCCACGGCCACACCCCGCGCCTCGGGCACGCTAGAGGCCCACTATGCCCCCAGCGCCAAGGTGCGGCTGATGGACGCGAAGGCGCTGCAGACCAGCCTGGACCTGCTGGGTACCGATGCCGCCCACATTGCGATCTATGCCCGCGCTGCGTTGCGCAGTCGGTCCTCCAAGCTGGTCATGCGGCGCATGCCCGATGACGCGGCTGCCACGGCGCAGCAGCTGTTCGCCGTGCTGCGCGGTTTTGACGACGAGGGCGTGAAGCTGATCTGGATCGAGACCCCGCCGGCGAGCCCCGACTGGGAGGGCGTGCGCGACCGCCTGCAGCGCGCCTCCGCCGCCTGACCCGGCACGATGGCGCCGCTTTACATCCGTTGACTTTGCGTCGTTAAACTACCCCCCACTTTTCTGGAGAAATACATGGCAGCAAATTGGATGCGCCGCACCATCATGGTCGCCGCATGTGCGTCGGCCGCGTTGCTCGCGGCCTGCGGTTCCAGCACCACCGAATCGGCCATCTCGCCCCAGCGCTTTATTGCGTTCGGCGACGCCATGAACGATGTGGGGCAAAACGGCTCGCGTTACACCGTCAATGACGGCAGCGTCAACAACTGGACCCTGCAACTGGTGGCCAACTACGGCAAGTCGCTTGCCCCGGTCTCCGCAGGCGGCCTGAGCTACGCCACTGGCAACGCCCGCGTCAGCGCCAAGCCCGACGCCGCAGGCAATGCCAGCACCCGGACCGTCACCGAACAAATCGATACCTTTCTGGCCAGTGGCAGCTTTGCGGCCACCGACGTGGTGATCGTGAGCGGCGGTATCAGCGACGTGATCGCCGGCATGGCCGCTGTGAACGCAGGCACCCAGACCCAGGACGCCATGGTGGCCGCCGCCCGCAAGGCCGGGGAGGACCTGGCTGCACAGGTGCGCCGCCTGGTGACGGCGGGCGCCAAGTATGTGGTGGTGACCGGCACCTACGACCTGAGCAAGACCCCCTGGGCCAAGACCATTGGCCGCGAAGCCCTGCTGAGCAACGCCAGCAGCCGCTTCAACGAAGGCCTGCTGGTGGGCATCGTGGACCTGGGCGCCAACGTGCTGTACGTGGACTCGGCCTACTACGTGAACCTGTACACCAGCGTGCCTGGCAACTACGGCTTCAACAACTCCACGGCGGCAGTGTGCACGTCGGTGGACGCGAACAACGGTATGGGCATCGGCGCGGGCCAGGTCAATTCGGCCCTGTGCACGTCGTCCACGCTGCTGTCGGGTGCCAATGCCACCTCGTTTGTGTTTGCTGACAGCGTGTACCTCACGCCGTCGGCCCAGCGCCAGTTTGGCACCTACGCCTACGACCGACTGCGCGCACGCTGGTAAGCCGGCGCGCTCCGCGCTCCACCCAGCAAAAAAGCCGCCCAGTGGGCGGCTTTTTTGTGGGCCATCGATCTGCCCCGGATGAAGGTCAGAACCGATACACCACGCCCAGCGCCACCACATTGGGGTTGAGCTTGACGTCGATCGTCTGGCCCGTGGACAGGGTGTTGCGGGTCTTCACGAAGGTCTTGTAGTACGCCACGTCCAGCGACCACTGGTCGTTGAGCGCAATGCTCACACCCACCTGCGGCGTGAGACCAAACCGGGATTCAGCGCTCAGCGTGGTGGGACGGGAGGGACTGCCACCGGTCAGACCGGTCAGCGCGGCGGTCCCCCGCTCCTTGAAGAACTTGGCGTAGGTCACGCCCAGGCCCACGTAGGGGCGCACCCGCGCATTGGCCTCCAGAAAGCGGTACTGCGCGAACACGGTCATGGGCAGCACCTTGACCTCGCCGATCTTGCCCACGCCGCCGATGGCTCCGGCGCCCGTGATGTTGTGCTTGAAAGGCAGTGCCAGGGGCACGTCCACCGCCCAGTGGTCGGTGAGCATGTAGGTGATACCGCCAGCCAGCTGCGTGTCGGCATGCACGTCCACCTTGGTGCCCGTGAAGCTGGGCGCGGACAGGTCGCCACTGGTGACCTGGGGCGCGATTTGTGTAGCGCCCGCGCGCACCAGCCAGCTGCCTGCGGTTTGCGCCTGGGCACCGCCGGACAGGGTGAGCGCCAGTGCGGCCGCAACGCCAGCCAGGGAAGGGGTGATGGTTTTGTTTTGCATGGTGTTTGAACCCTTCAACAGCCGATTACAGCCAACCCGCACGGGCCAGCGAACGCGAGACCAACTGGCTGACCAGCTGGTGGCCATACGGCGTGGGGTGGAAGCTGTCGGAGAACGCATAGGTCTTCCACCAGTCCGCGCCGCCCGTGGCGCCTGCGGGCGGCGTCTGTGCCGACAAAGCTGCCGCCGTGCACGTTGGGAAGGTATAGGTGGGCAGGCCGTCAGCACCTTGGCCGGTGATGGGGCACGCGGTGTTCTTGGCATTGGTCAGCCCGAACTGCGCGGGGTTGGCCACCTGGTCGTTGAACGAGGTGTAGAAGTCCACCACCACCACCTTGCTGTTGCCCGCAAAACGTTTGGCCAGCTGGGCGTTGAAGGCTTCGAGCCAGGCCTTGAGCAGGCCCTGCACCTGCGCGCTCGCGGCGGCGCCGGCCGACGCCGTGATGCCACCGAGCACCTGCTGCAGGCGCGGCGTCTTGTCGATGGCGGGCATGTTGAGCACCGCCACACGCTGCGCGCCCTTGCTCAAGGCATTGGCTTCGATCGCGTCGTGGAACTTGTCAGCCAGCGCCACCATGTAGGCGCCGCCCACCTGGGCCTGGCCCGTAGCACCGCCCGCCAGGCCGGCGTTCACCGTGGCCGCTGGCAGCAAGGTGGACAGCAGTGCGCCGAAAGCCTTGCCGCCATCCTTGGAGGCCGACAGGTAGGCACCGATGAGGTCCGCAGCGTCGTTGCCACCGCCGTCGATCAGCAACAGGTCCCCCGCGCTGAAGCCGTCAGCCCCTGCGTCCGTCAGCTGCTTGACGATGGAGACAGGCGATGCAGGCGCCGTGAAGTTGTTGATGCGACCGCCACCAATGGCGTAGTTGGTGCAGCCCGCCGCGTTGTTGAACGCGCTGCCGGTGGACACATAGCGGGGGCAGAGCGTGTTTGCGTAGCTGCTGGCCACCAGCTCGGGCCAGATGGGTGTGGACGCCGGGCCTGTGGGCGCACTGCCCTGCACCGTGAACTTGAAGCCAAACGTGCCGCTGTCGGCAATGCTGTCACCCATGACCTTGACGGTCTTGATGGGCGCCACCGGCGAGGTGTCGGCACCGCCGCCCCCACACGCCACCAGCAGCGACGCTGCCGCCAGAGAAACCCACAAAGCCTTGCGCTGAAAAACCATCGGTATCACTCCTGTTATCGTAAAAATAGAACGACCGTGCTATTCCTCGCAAATCATATTCGCCAACAAAAAAAAAACCCACCGGGTAAACACCGGTGGGGCTTAGGTGGCGGGTTCCAAAAGCCTGTGGGGCCCGTTCAGCGCTTCACACAGGCATCACGGCTGTCATTTGACGGTGTCGAACACGGCCTTGGCCTGCGCATGGCAGAACGGCGGCTCGTAGGTGCCGTGGTAGCTGCCGTAGTAGGTGGCAAAGGCTGCCGAGTTAGGGTCGGTGGGTGCCTTGCCGCCAGGGCCGTAGGTGGCCTGGATGGCAGCGTCCACATCGACTGTGCTGACGTTCGTCACACCCCGGCTGTCAAAGTCGGCTTTCATGACGACCATGTGAACGGCCGGCGGCACGGTGGGGTCGCCAGCACCGCCACACAGCATCACACGCGCCTTGGGGGTCCAGCCCAGCAGGTCGTTCTTTTTGGCCGCCAGGTACAGCGGGTGGGTGGTGCTGGTCTGGGAGCCGGTGATGAACGCCGACTGGAACAGCGCGTCACGCGCCTGGTTGGGTGTGCCCGAGGGCAGCGTGCCCGTGGTCACCAGGGTGGTGTAGTTGAGCGTGGGGTTGGGCAGCAGGTTCTCGATGTAGCCGGAGTACGGCGCCTTGAACACATCCTTCACGTCGGTATAGACATTGCCATAGACCTTCTGCCAGGCCGTGACGAGGTAGGGCACAAAGAACTGCACGCCCGCGATCGCGTCCGGAATGCGCAGCGAGCCCGACAGGTTGTAGGGGCCTGCCAGGTGCGCGCCTGCGACCACATTGAATTCGTTGCCGTAGTCCCGCTCGGCTGCGCGCTGCGCTGCCATGGACGAGTGGCCGCCCTGCGAGTACCCGGTGAACATCACCTTGCCCGACAGCGTGGCCCCCACCGTGCCTGCCGCATTGCGTGCAGCACGCACCGAGTCGATGACCGAGGTGGCTTCCGAGTCGGCATGCAGGTAGGGGTGATAGCTGTAGCCCGACTTGGCAAAGCCCAGGTAGTCGGTGGCCACCACGGCATAGCCCTGCGCGGCGTACATGGCCGCCAGCAGGAAGGTTTCGCTGTCCTGCGGGTTGGCCAGGGTGCGGGGCTTTTGCACATCGGTGCCCTTGGCATAGGCCACCAGCGGCGCTGCGGTGGTGCAGGCGCCGGCCGGCACCAGCATCACGCCCGAGGCGTTGGTGTTTTCGCCGCTCTTGGCACCCACGGTCGCATAGTTCAGCGACACCACCTTCACATCGCACTTGGCCTTGCCGCTGATCGCCTGCAGACCGCTGCTGGCCGTGGCCGCGTCGATCTGTGCCACGGTGAGCGTGGTGAGCGTGGCAGGGGGGTCGATCAGTGCGCCGCGCGCCGGGTCGTCAGAGCCACCGCAGGCGACAAGCAGGACCGCCGCAGCGGCCACACAGGTAAGGCGGAAATAGGTCATGGATGGATACCTCGGTCAGTGAAGAACGACGCATCGTGCGCGCACCTGCGCTGCAGCATCCATAGGGGATAACGCGGGAGGCCATGCCTCGCCAGACACCTAGGCGACAGCGCGCCAGGGCGGCCCCGCCCGGTCAGTCAGGACGGCGTGCGCTGTACACCAGCTTCATGCCCAGGATGGTGCCGGCCAGGGCCAGGGTGATGGCATTGGCCACCACGATGGGCCAGGCCGCCAGCGCCAGGCCGTAAGCCAGCCACAGTGCCACCCCCACCGTGAAAACGCTGTACATGCCCAGCGAGATACCGCTCACGTCCCGCGTGCGAAAGGTGTGCAGGGCCTGCGGCACAAAGCTGCAGGTGGTCAGGCAGGCGGCCAGGTAGCCGATCAGTTCATGGAGTTGCATGGTGGGGAAAACGCAGGGCAGCAGCGATTATTCACTGCTCGCGCGCCGTCCAGTCGATGAGGCTGTCGAGCACGGGCCGCGCCGCCCCTGCATTGGCGTGGTTGACCACCGCCACCAGCACATAGCGGCGCCCGCTGGCGGCATGCACATAGCCTGCAACGGCCATCACGTCGCGCAGGCTGCCCGTCTTGAGGTGGGCGGTGCCAGCACGGCTCTGGCTGCGGCGCAGCGTGCCGTCCACGCCCGTGATCGGCAGCGACGCCACCAGCTCGGGCATCACGGGCGATACCCAGGCCACCTGCAGCATGCGGGCCAAGGCCTGTGCGGTCAGGCGTGCGTCGCGGCTGAGCCCGGCGCCGTTGTCCACCTGCGGCAGGTCGGCATCGCCCATGCGGGCCTGCCACCACTGGCGCAGCACCTCGCGGGCGCCGTCGAATGTGGCCACGCCATTTTTTTGCAGCGCCAGGGTCAGAAAGACCTGCTGCGCCATCACGTTGTTGCTGTACTTGTTCACGTCGCGCACTACCTCGGCCAGTGCAGGGGACGGGACCACAAACGCGGGCTTGAGGCCTGGGGGCACCTTGCCGTCGCGCACGCTGCCCGTGAGCTTGCCGCCCAGTTCGCGCCACATGCCCTCCACCGCCCGCGCCGCAAAGCCGCGCGGGTCGGCCGCAGCCACCGGCCACACGCGCTCGCCACACGCAGCGGGGTACACGCCCTGAAAAGACACCTTGGAGGGGTCCGACAGCTCCGCCCGCAACGCAGTGCGCCAGTCACCACAGTCGGCGCCCGGCGCCGCCAGCGCCACGGTGGGCTGGCGCTGCACTCCGGCCAGAGGCGGGTCGTACTGGACGCGCGCCAGTCCGGCGGCAGCATCGGGCACAAAGGTCATCACCGACGATTTGTAATTGAGCAGCAGGGCGTCCGGTGAGGCGTTGTAGGGCCGCAGCGGCTCGCCATCAAACCGTGCCGGGTCCTGGTCGGGCACGTCGAACGCCGTGCGGTCCAGCACGATATCGCCCACGATGACCTGGATGCCCTGGCCTTGCAGCCGCCGCATCAGCAGCCACAACCGCTCCATGACCAGCTTGGGGTCGCCCTGGCCCTGGATATAGACATTGCCCCGCAGACTGCCGTCCTGCACCGTGCCTTGCACATACACCGGCGTGTTCCAGACATAGGCGGGGCCCAGCTGCTCCAGCGCTGCATAGGTGGTCACCAGCTTCATCACCGACGCGGGGTTCACAGGCACCTGGGCACGGTATGCAAGGCGCGGGCTGGCCTTGCCGGCAGCTTGCGCGTCCACCACCACCACCGACAGGGACTCGCGCGGCAGCTTGGCGCGCGCCAGGGTGGCCTCCACCTCGGGCGGCAGAGGGCCTGCGGGGGGCGCCCCCGTCTGCGCCCCCGCCAAACCCGCACCGCCTGCAGCCACTAGCCACGCAGCACCCCAACCCACCACACCACGCAGCACACGGCGGCGCCAAAGAGCAGAAACAGACAACATGGCGGGGAGTCTATCGCCCGCGCACCCGCACCAGGCCCCGCGCCAGCACGGCATGCGGCGGGCGCCGATAATCGCGCGATGCGTTTTTCTCCCCGCACCATCGGCCTGCTGGCGGCCGTGGTCACCGTCACCATCTGGACGGGCTTCATCATCATCGCCCGCGCCTCGGCCCAGCGCACGCTCACCCCGTTCGACATCGCACTGCTGCGCATTGTGGGCGCCAGCCTGGTGCTGCTGCCCTGGGGCTGGTGGATGGTGCGACGGCGCCAGACGGCATTGGGGGCCTCGGCACCGCCGTCCAGCCTGGCGGGCATCTCCCCCTTGCCCTTGCGCACCACGGCGCTGCTGGGCAGCTTTGGCGGGCTGCTGTAC
>NZ_QAIM01000376.1:0-2088 GCF_003061035.1 Acidovorax sp. HMWF018 | reverse complement strand
ATTCAGGGTTCTTCCATGCACCGGCCACCCATGCGGCGGTGCTCATGCCGGGCAGCTTGCCGCTGTGGACGGCCCTGCTGGCCGCCTGGTTGCTGCGCGACCACATCACGCCGCTGCGCGCTGCAGGCCTGGCGCTGATCGTGGCGGGCGACCTGCTGGTGGGTGGGCGCAGTCTGCTGGCGGCGTTTTCGGGCGGGGACGTCTGGAAGGGCGACCTGCTGTTCATGCTGGCCGCGTCGTCCTGGGCCACCTACAGCGTGCTGGCGCGGCGCCACGCGGTCGATGCGGTGCAGGCCACCATCGCCATCACCGCGTTTGCCTGCGTGGTGTACCTGCCCAGCTATGCGCTGCTGGTCTGGCTGGGCGCGGTCACCAGCCACCTGGCCCAGGCGCCATGGAGCGAGATCGCGTTCCAGATGCTGTTCCAGGGTGGTGGCTCCGTGGTGGTCTCCGGCATTGGTTTCACGCGCATGATCCAGCACTACGGCCCCGTGCGCTCGACCATGATCACGGCCCTGGTGCCCGGTCTGTCCGCCATGGGGGCGGTGATTTTCCTGGACGAGCCGATGCACTGGAATCTGGTGGCCGGCCTGCTGCTGGTCACCGCCGGTATCCTCCTGGGCGTGCTGCGCAAAAGCCAGGCCCCGTCCACCCCAGCCACAGCCACCTCCTGAGCGCCTGCTCACCGACCGCGCCACCCAAGATCTTCCAACCCTGCCCATGAATCTGCTCGCCTTTGACACCAGCACCGACACCCTCTCCATCGCCGTGCAGCATGGCGATGGGGTCTGGCAGCACCAGGGGCCGGGGGGCGCACAGGCCTCGGCGGCGCTGATCCCCGCCGTGCGTGCGCTGATGGCGCAGGCGGGCCTGACTTTCGACATGCTGGATGCGGTGGTGTTCGGGCGCGGCCCTGGCTCTTTCACCGGACTGCGCACCGCCTGCGCCGTGGCCCAGGGGCTGGCCTTTGGCGCCAAGGGCGGTCAGGGCGTGCCGGTATTGCCCGTGGACACCCTGCTGGCCGTGGCAGAGGAAGCACGCCAGCAACACGGTTGCACCCACGTGATGGCGGTGCTGGATGCCCGCATGGACGAGGTCTACCACGCGCGCTGCGAATGGTTGCCCGCCGAAGCCCGCTGGCACGCAGACGAAGACTTTGGCCTGGGGGCGCCCGAGTCGGTGCAGCCGCCAGATGGCTGGACGGTAGCCGGCAATGCCCGCGCAGCCTATGGCGACCGGCTGGCACCGACCGCCACGCACGTCACCGCTTTGCCCACCGCCACGGCCCTGCTGCGCCTGGCGCCCGCGCTGATTGCAGCGGGCCATGCCGTGGCCGCTGGTGACGCCCTGCCGCGCTATATCCGCGATAAAGTGGCGCAAACCACCGCCGAACGCGCCGCACTGCGCGCCGCCCAGGCGGCTGTGAAGCCCTGAAAAAAAATGGGTGAACGAATCCAGCATGAGCGCACTGCCTACCTCCTCCACATCGCCGTCCGATGCCAGCCAAAACCGCCCCGAGGCGCGTTTTGAGGCCCTGACCCTGGCCCGGCTCGATGCCGTGCTGGCCGTGGAGCAGCGCGCCTATTCGCACCCCTGGACGCGTGGCAACTTCACCGACGCCATGGCGTCTGGCTACGAGACGCAGCTCCTGATGGCGGACGACCATCTGCTGGGCTACTTTGTGGCCATGATGGGGGTGGATGAGGTGCACCTGCTCAACATCACCGTCACCCCCGAATACCAGCGCCAGGGCTGGGCCCGCGTGCTGCTGGACGCCCTGGCCTTGTGGTCACGCGGGCGCGGTGCACAATGGCTGTGGCTGGAGGTGCGGGCGAGCAACCTGCGCGCCCAGCAGATCTACCAGACCCACGGATTCCGCCGCGTGGGCGACCGCAAGCGTTACTACCCCGCAGCACACGGACAGCGCGAAGATGCCGTGGTCATGAGCCTGGCGCTCTGACCCCGCACCGCACCCCGTACCTGCTGAACCACCGATGGCCTGTTTTCTTTCCGTATGAGCCTCCACCTCGATGCGCGCCAGCGCGCCATGCTGCAAGAAATGGGCGTCACCGTGTGGGGCCCATCCCC
>NZ_QAIM01000375.1:0-3483 GCF_003061035.1 Acidovorax sp. HMWF018 | reverse complement strand
GCGCTGCCGCGGGCCGGCCGCTGGACGCAGACAGCGCACTGGCGCTGGGCCTGGTCACGGCAGCCCCCGACGACATCGACTGGGCCGACGAAATCCGTATCGCCATTGAAGAACGCGCCGCCATGTCGCCCGATGCGCTGACCGGCCTGGAGGCCAACCTGCGCTTTGCCAGCAGGGAGAACATGAACACCCGCATCTTCGGGCGCCTGACCGCGTGGCAGAACTGGATCTTCAACCGCCCCAACGCCGTGGGCGAGAAGGGCGCGCTCAAGGTTTACGGCACCGGCCAGAAGGCCGGGTTTGACCAGACGCGCGTCTGACCCCCTGCCCTGCATTCGATTTCCATCCAGAGGAGCACCCCATGAGCAGCATCAACTACAGCGAGAAGATTCCCAACAACGTGAACCTGGGCGAAGACCGCACGTTGCAGCGCGCGCTAGAAGGCTGGCAGCCCAACTTCATCAACTGGTGGGACGACGTGG
This sequence comes from Acidovorax sp. HMWF018, assembly GCF_003061035.1. NCBI lineage: Bacteria > Pseudomonadati > Pseudomonadota > Betaproteobacteria > Burkholderiales > Comamonadaceae > Acidovorax > Acidovorax sp. HMWF018. The sequence goes on along the minus strand of NZ_QAIM01000375.1, from coordinate 3,001 downwards.
GTCCCGAGGGCTCCACCAACCATGAGGTCTATCTGCGTACCGCCGTGAGCGTGGACCCGAACGGCTGGGCCCAGTTCGGCCACGTGAAGATGCGCGACTACCGCTGGGGCATCTTTTTGAACCCAGGCGACAGCAACCGCGAGATCCACTTTGGCGACCACAAGGGCGAAAAAGCCTGGCAGGACGTGCCCGGCGAGCACCGCGCCAATCTGCGCCGCATCATCGTGACCCAGGGCGACACGGAGCCTGCCTCGGTCGAGCAGCAGCGCCACCTGGGCCTGACGGCGCCCAGCATGTACGACCTGCGCAACCTGTTCCAGATCAATGTGGAAGAGGGCCGCCACCTGTGGGCCATGGTGTACCTGCTGCACAAGCACTTCGGCCGCGACGGCCGCGAGGAGGCCGAAGCGCTGCTGCAGCGCCAGTCCGGCGACGAGAACAACCCGCGCATCCTGGGCGCGTTCAATGAAAAGACGCCGGATTGGCTGGCGTTTTTCATGTTCACCTACTTCACTGACCGTGACGGCAAGTTCCAGCTCTCGGCCCTGGCAGAGAGCGCTTTTGACCCGCTGGCGCGCACCACCAAGTTCATGCTGACCGAAGAGGCCCACCACATGTTTGTGGGCGAAAGCGGCATCTCGCGCGTGCTGTCGCGCACCGCACAGGTGATGAACGACCTCAAGACCGACGACCCTGCCAAGGTGCGTGCGGCTGGCGCCATCGACCTGCCCACCGTCCAGCGCTACCTCAACTTCCACTACAGCGTGACCATCGACCTGTTCGGCGCCGACCAGTCGAGCAACGCCGCCACGTTCTACAGCTCGGGCCTCAAGGGTCGCTACGAAGAAGGAAAACGCACGGACGATCATGTGCTCAAGGGCCAGACGTACAAGGTGCTGGAGGTCAAGGACGGACAGCTGCTGGAAAAAGAAGTGCCCATGCTCAACGCGCTGAACGAAGTGCTGCGCGACGACTTCATCAAGGACTCCATGGCGGGCGTGGGCCGGTGGAACAAGGTGCTGGAGAAAGCGGGAGTCCCCACCCGCCTGGTGGTCCCCCACAAGGCCTTCAATCGCCAGATCGGCGCGCTGGCGGGCATCAAGATGTCGCCCGACGGCCGCGTGGTGAGCGAGGCAGAATGGACCGCGCGCAAGGCCGAATGGCTGCCCACGCCCGAAGACTTCGCGTTTGTGGCGTCGTTGATGGGCCGTGTGGTCGAGCCGGGCAAGTTCGCCGGCTGGATCGCGCCCCCCGTCATGGGCATCAACCGCCAGCCGGTGGATTTTGAGTACGTGCGTTTTAATTGATCGCAGCTTAGTTGCCCGTGCCGCATTCGCCGCCCCTGGCAAGACGGCGCGAGCGGCACGGCGAGTCGGGCTCTGCGTTGTGGCACACCGAATGCCTCCACTGTATGCAAGGTCCCAGCACTGGTAGCCGGATATTGCTCGAAGAATGAATATGGACACCCACACGCTGATCGACAACGGCATCCTGAAGCAGCATCTGATCGACCCGGAGATCTGCATTCGCTGCAACACCTGCGAGGCCACCTGTCCGGTCAACGCGATCACGCACGACGACAACAACTACGTGGTGCGAGCCGATGTGTGCAACGGCTGCATGGCCTGCATCTCGCCCTGCCCCACGGGTTCCATCGATAACTGGCGTGCGGTGCCAGTGGCCCGCGCCTACACCGTTGAGGAACAGTTCAGCTGGGAAGAACTGCCGGGCGAGCTTGCCCCCCATGAACTGGTCGCAGCAGGCGGAGAGCCCGCCACAGAGGTAACGGCGCTGCAGCAAGCCCCCGAAGCGCCTGCTGAGCCGGGCACGCAGGTTTTTCGCTCCGCCCAGTACGGAGCCACGGTACCGCCCTGGTCTGCAGCCCATCCCTACACCAATCTTTTTCCGCCCAAAAACCCGACCACAGCCACCGTGGTCGGCAACTTCAATTGCACCGAGGTGGGTTTTGAGAGCGAGACCCACCATGTGGTGCTCGATTTCGGCAGCATGCCGTTCCCCGTGCTGGAAGGGCAATCGATTGGCATCATCCCGCCGGGCGCCGATGCGCTGGGCAAACCCCACCACGCGCGCCAATACTCGGTGGCCAGCCCGCGCAACGGCGAACGCCCCGGCTACAACAACTTGGCGCTGACTGTGAAGCGCGTGACCGTGGACCACGATGGCAACCCTGTGCGAGGCGTTGCCTCCAACTACGTTTGCGATCTGAAGGTAGGCGACAAGGTGCAGGTGGTGGGGCCGTTCGGCAGCAGCTTCCTCATGCCCAACCATCCGCGATCGCACATCTTGATGATCTGCACCGGCACCGGCAGCGCGCCCATGCGCGCCATGACCGAGTGGCGGCGCAGGCTGCGCAACAGCGGCAAGTTTGAGGGCGGCAAGCTCTTGCTGTTCTTCGGCGCACGCACGCAGCAGGAACTGCCCTACTTCGGCCCCCTGCAAAGCCTGCCCAAGGATTTCATCGACATCAACCTGGCTTTCTCCCGCACGCCCGGGCAGCCCAAGCGCTATGTGCAAGACCTGATGCGCGAGCGCGCCGCCGACCTGCTGGCCCTGCTGCGCGATGACAACAGCCACTTCTACGTCTGCGGCCTCAAGGGCATGGAAGAAGGCGTGGTGATGGCGCTGCGTGACATCGCCCAGGAGGCGGGGCTGAGCTGGGACGCCCTGGGTGGGACGCTTCAGCGCGAAGGGCGACTGCATCTGGAGACATACTGAGGCGGGAATGGCATCGGCCTGAACCAAACTCAATCCATGGCGCCTCCCCAAAAAAGGCCCATTGGCCGGGCCTCGGGGCGCTGCATGGAGCCCTTTCCCTTGTGTAACAGCTGCAACGCCGGAGGCTGACCGGCAGACTGGTCTGTCGTTCCTGCGAAAATAGCGGGCTTTGCCTTCGGGAGGACTCCTTCCCCCGATGCACGCGCCGCCGGACCGTCCCGCTCGGCCGTGCCCACCCAGTGCACAGCCTTCACGGGATGACCCA
>NZ_QAIM01000374.1:0-1509 GCF_003061035.1 Acidovorax sp. HMWF018 | reverse complement strand
AAATCACCAAGGAAGAGCAGCCGCTGCTCAAGTCCCTGTGCCTGATCACGGCCAAGCCCGCGATGTTCGTGGGCAACGTGAGTGAAGACGGCTTCGAGAACAACCCGTTCCTGGACCGCCTCAAGGACTATGCTGCCAGCCAGAATGCGCCCGTGGTTGCCATCTGCGCCAAGATGGAGGCCGAGATGGCCGAGATGAGCGACGAAGACCGCGACATGTTCCTGGCCGAAATGGGGCAGACAGAACCAGGCCTGGCGCGCCTGATCCGTGGCGCCTTCAAGCTGCTGGGCCTGCAGACCTATTTCACCGCTGGCGTGAAGGAGGTGCGCGCCTGGACCATCCACATTGGCGACACCGCGCCCCAGGCTGCTGGGGTGATCCACGGCGACTTCGAGCGCGGCTTCATCCGTGCGCAGACGATCGCCTTCGAGGACTTCATTGCCTACAAGGGCGAGCAGGGCGCCAAGGATGCCGGCAAGATGCGTGCCGAAGGCAAGGAGTACGTGGTCAAGGATGGCGACGTGCTGAACTTCCTGTTCAACGTCTGACCCTGCTGCAGGCTCCTCGGGGCCTGCGTGCGCTGTGTTGCCCGTCATCCCTGTCTGCCCCCGGGCGGGCAGGGATTTTTTCTGGCGGCTTCCCGCTCCAGAGCAACCCGGGCAAGGCCATGCCTTCGTTCACTCTTTGATGGTTTCTCACGCATGAATACAGGAATCCTCTACGCTGCCCTGGCCTATGTCGCCTGGGGGCTGTTCCCGCTGTACTTCAAGCAGGTGGCCGATGTGCCCTCGCTGGAGGTGGTGATGCACCGCACGCTGTGGTCGCTGGCCGTGGTGCTGGGGCTGCTGGCCGTGCGCAGGCAATGGGCGTGGATGGCGTCTGTGGTGCGCCAGCCGCGGGTGCTCGGCGCATTTGCATTGTCGGCCGTGCTGTTGTCGGGCAACTGGCTGACCTACGTGTGGGCGGTGCAGAACCACCATGTGGTCGATGCCAGCCTGGGGTATTTCATCTTGCCACTGGTGAATGTGGCGCTGGGCTTCGTGTTCCTGCGCGAGCGCCCCCGGCCCGGGCAGTGGCTGGCCGTGGCGGTGGCTGCGGCCGGTGTGCTGTGGCTGGCCGTGCAGGCAGGGCGCCTGCCCTGGATCGCGCTGGTGCTGGCACTGACCTTTGGCTTCTATGGCCTGCTGCGCAAGGTAGCAGTGCTGGGCGCGCTGGAGGGGCTTACCTTGGAGACCCTGATGCTGGCGCCGGTGGCGGCAGTGGTGCTGGCCTGGTGGAGCTGGCAAGGACAGGGCGCTCTGGTGCAGGGCGATGCGTCTACTGTGGGTTGGTTGCTGTTGGCCGGGCCCATGACGGCCGTACCTTTGCTGCTGTTTGCCGCTGGCGCGCGGCGCATTCCCATGTCCACGCTGGGCATCCTGCAATACATCTCGCCCAGCCTCCAGTTTGCGCTGGGGTTGTGGGTGTACCACGAGGCCTTTCAGCCCGCGCGGCTGGTGGGTTTTGTTT
>NZ_QAIM01000373.1:0-1704 GCF_003061035.1 Acidovorax sp. HMWF018 | reverse complement strand
ATGTAGGCACGGCCAAGCCGGTGGTGCGTGCCCGCCAGTCGCTGGCGGGTGATGGGCTGCAGGTGATGGTCTACGCCGCCGACCAGGCCGACCTGTTTGCACGCATCTGCGGCTACTTCGACCGTGTGGGTTTCAGCATCCTCGATGCGCGGGTGCACACCGCCAACAACGGTTATGCGCTGGACACTTTTCAGGTCGTGGCCTCTTCGGCATCGGAGCAACCAGGGCACTACCGTGAGCTGACCCACATGGTGGAGAGCGACCTGATGCGCGTGATCGAGGAAGGCGGCCCTTTGCCAGAACCCACCCGCAAGCGGGTGTCACGCCGGGTCAAGAGCTTTCCGGTAGCGCCCCGGGTGACCTTGCGCCCCGACGAAAAGGCGCAGCGCTGGCTGCTGGCTATCTCGGCCAGCGACCGTGCCGGTCTGCTCTATCTCGTGGCTCGCATCCTGGCGCAGCACCACCTGAGCGTGCAACTGGCCAAGGTCAGTACCCTGGGCGAGCGGGTGGAAGACACCTTTCTCATCCAGGGCCCAGAGCTGCAAAACAACGCCCGCCAGATCCAGATCGAGACCGAGCTGCTGCAGGAACTGTCGTCCTGACCGCGCAGGGATAGGCCCAGGAGAGGATCCCTATCAGTCGTCTTCGGTGGCACTGATCTCCGGGAACAGCACCTCGGTAAAACCGAACTGCGTGAAATCACGCACCCGCATGGGATACAGCTTGCCGATCAGGTGGTCGCATTCGTGCTGTACGACACGCGCATGGAAGCCATCTACCGTGCGGTCAATGAGGTCGCCGTACAAATCGAAGCCTGTGTAGCGGATGCGCGACCAGCGGGGCACCTTGCCGCGCAAACCGGGCACGGAGAGGCAACCCTCCCAGTCTTCCTCTTCTTCTACCCCCAGGGGCGTGATCACCGGGTTGAGCAGTACGGTGGGCGGCACAAGCGGCCGATCCGGATAGCGCGGATTGCGGTCGTTGGAACCAAAGATCACCAGTTGCAGATCTACCCCAATCTGCGGCGCGGCAAGGCCGGCTCCGTTCACGGAGGCCATGGTCTCGAACATATCCCGCACCAGCTGATGCAACTCGTCAGTGTCGAACGCAGTGACAGGCTGCGCCACGCGCAGCAGGCGGGGGTCGCCCATTTTCAAAATGGTGTGGATGGTCATGAAATATGAGACAGGCTGGGAGACAAGGCACAGACCGCCAAATTGGCAGCAGGGTGCCCAGCATATCGCGCCATGCGGCTTCAGGTTGGCGCGTGGGTTTGCGAACCGATGCAGTCAGTTTTGTGGATTCGGGACAATTTTTGTGTATATAATCTAAGTCTTGTTCCTCGATAGCTCAGTCGGTAGAGCGCCGGACTGTTAATCCGTAGGTCCCTGGTTCGAGCCCAGGTCGAGGAGCCAAGAATTTGCAGGCCCTGCATGAAAAAAGCGGGGCCTTTTAATTAGTCAGTTGATAGATACCGATCATTCCTCGATAGCTCAGTCGGTAGAGCGCCGGACTGTTAATCCGTAGGTCCCTGGTTCGAGCCCAGGTCGAGGAGCCAATTTGAAAAAGCCCCACACTTTCTGAGTGTGGGGCTTTTTTGTTGGCCGAAACCCTATTACGCAGCGCGCCAGTGCGTGCCAGACAATAGTGCCTTTGCGACACACACCCGCATGCCCCCGCAGCTCCCCTGGCTCGAACCTGACG
>NZ_QAIM01000372.1:0-4398 GCF_003061035.1 Acidovorax sp. HMWF018 | reverse complement strand
AGTCGGTATTGAACGATTGCGACAGCCCCCGTCGCCTACACTCGCGCCCCATGGCAAGCTTGGCCCCCCTTTCCCCCCGGCACCCTGCCGGGTTGATCCCCTCGGGCGAACTGTGGCTGCCGCGCGCCAGCCTCACGGCCTGCCTGCGCGCGGCCATGGCGCGCAGCACGGTGGGCCATGCGCTCAGCGATGCGCAGCGCATCAACCGCTTCCCTGCATCCCCCTTGTGCAGCCTGAGCTGGTGGTTTGAAGGCCGCAGCGAGGCCCTGGTGGCCGAGCGCCCCGACACCATGCCCACGGAACACAGCCCGCGCGAGGCCTACCCCGGCCGCTGGGTGCTTGCAGGCCCGCAGACGCGCCCCACTTCCAGCTACTGCGCAGGGCCCACGCACGCCATGATGGTGATGTTCATGCCCGACGCGCTGCACCAGCTCACCGGCGTGGACCCCGGCGCCCTGACCGACCGCATGGTCGACGCGCAATCCCTGTTGCCGCCCGACTGGCTGGCGCTGTGCGAAACGGTGCAAAACCTGCCCGACAACGCGGCCCGCCTGCAGCACCTGGAGGACTTCCTGGAGCCCCGCTGGCAAGCCTGCCGCCCCGCCCAGGCATTGCCCACACAGCGGTACGGCGACTGGGCCGCGCACCTGGCGCAGCGCGCCGCCCTGTCGGCCCCCGGCCGCAGCCTGCGCCAGCTGGAGCGGCGCATAAAGCGCTGGGCCGGACTGCCCCTGCGCGAGCTGCGGGGCTTTGGCAAGGCCGAGCAGGCGTTCTTCGACACAATCGCGGCCGATGCATCCCAAGGCAGCGTCAAATGGGCGGATGTCGCAGCGGGCGCCGGGTTCTCGGACCAGTCGCACCTGTGCCGCGTCACGCGCCGCATCACGGGCTATGCACCGCAGGCGCTGTATGACGGCATCTATGGGGACGAAGCTTTCTGGGCCTATCGCATCTGGGTGTAGCGCTGCCCAGGTCCTTGCCTGGCATGCAGGCCCGGCGCCCGTATCATCCCCGCCATGCTTGCCAAGTTGATGAGTTTCCTTCTGCTGGGGATCGTGCGGTTTCTCACCGGCTCCCAGGCCCGCTGGTATGGCTGCCCGCCCAAGGCCGAGCAGCGTATCTACTTTGCCAACCACCAGAGCCACGCCGACATGGTGCTGATCTGGGCGGCGCTGCCCGAAGAGCTGCGCAGCATCACGCGGCCCATCGCTGCCAAGGATTACTGGACGAAGACGCCGTTCCGGCAGTGGATCACCACCGCCGTGTTCAACGCCGTGTATGTGGACCGCCAGGCCACGCCCGCGCGGCCGGTTGCGCCGGTGGCGGCCGAGCCCACTGGGGCACCAGCCACGCCGAGCGATGCAGACACGGCCGCCGCAGGTGGCCCAGACCCATCGCCCGAAGCCCCGCCGCGCGCCCCAACCCCCGAGGAGTTGCGTTCCGCCCTGCCAGAGTCCGACCCGCTGGCCCCGCTGGTGCGCGCGCTCGAGAGCGGCGACTCCATCGTGATCTTCCCGGAAGGCACGCGGGGCCATGGCGACGAGCCCCAGTCGTTCAAATCCGGCCTGTTCAAGCTGGCACAGATGTTTCCGCAGGTGGTGCTGGTGCCCGCATGGATCAACAACGTGCAGCGCGTGATGCCCAAGGGCGAGGTGGTGCCGGTGCCCATCCTGTGTTCGGTGACCTTTGGCGCGCCCATCCAGCTCGAAGCGGGTGAAGAGCGCCGCCCGTTCCTCGACCGCGCGCGCCGCGCCGTCATCGCTCTGCGGGAAGTCTGAGCATGACCCGTCCGAAGCCCCTGACCTTGCCGAATGCTGCGCCCCGGAGCGCGCGCTGACATGAACCAATTCCTGCGCAACCTCACCGCCACCCAGCAGATCGGGGCCTTGTTCCTGGTCGTGTTCGGCATCCTGTCCATCGTCACCGTGTGGGCCTTTGTGCGCAATCTGCGAGAGCACGCCAGCGACGACCCCGAAGCAGAAGCCCGGGCCCTGGAAGCCAAGCGCTTCTGGGGGCTGCTCAAGACCTCCTGGGTCATGGCCACGGTGTTCTGGATCGGCTGGGTGCTGGGCGAAACGGTGGCCACGGTGCTGTTTGCCATCGTGGGCTTTTTTGCGCTGCGCGAGTTCATCACCCTGTCGCCCACGCGCCGGGGCGACCACCGCAGCCTGGTGCTGGCGTTCTTCGTGGTGCTGCCCTTGCAGTTCTGGCTGGTGGGCAGCAAGCACTTCGACCTGTTCACCGTGTTCATCCCGGTGTACGTGTTTCTGGCGCTGCCCGTGGTGAGCGCACTGGCCAACGACCCCCAGCGGTTTCTGGAGCGCAATGCCAAGCTGCAGTGGGGCATCATGGTCTGCGTGTACGGCATGAGCCACGTGCCCGCGCTGCTGCTGCTCGACTTCCCGGGCTACCGCGACAAGGGCGCGTTTCTGGTGTTCTTTCTGGTGTTTGTGGTGCAGACCTGCATGCTGGTGCAGCACCTGCTCGGGCGGCGCTTTCCGCACAAACCGGTGGCGCCGCAAGTGAGCCAGAGCTTTCAGTGGACCAGCTGGCTGGCAGGCGTGGCCGCCGGGGGCCTGGCAGGCGGTCTGCTGACCTTCATCACCCCCTTCAAACCCGGCCAGGCGCTGGGCATGGCGCTGCTGGCCTGCGTGGCGGGCAGCCTGGGGCACCTGGTGATGAAAGCACTCAAACGCGACCGCGGCATCACCAGCTGGGGCATGCAGGGCATGTCCGTCACCGGTGCCGGGGGCCTGCTCGACCGGGTGGATGCGCTGTGTTTTGCAGCGCCCGTGTTCTTCCATTCGGCACGCTGGTACTTCGGTTTGTAGAAGAATCGGCCGATAGCGCTAGTTCCCATTGCCCCAATAGCTATAAAAACGAGAGCAAATGCGCATCCTTGGTATTGACCCCGGCCTGCAGACCACCGGCTTCGGCGTGGTGGACATGGACGGCCACAAGCTCAGCTACGTGGCCAGCGGCACCATCCGCACCACCACCCTCGCGCTGGGCGACCTACCCGGGCGCCTGAAGATCCTTTTCGACGGCATCACCGAGGTCGCAGCCCGCTACCAGCCCGATGTGGCCTCGGTCGAGATCGTGTTCGTCAACGTCAATCCCCAGTCCACACTGCTGCTGGGACAGGCGCGGGGCGCCGCCATCACCGCCCTGGTGGCCAGCAATCTGCCCGTTGCCGAATACACCGCGCTGCAGATGAAAAAGGCCGTGGTCGGCCACGGCCGCGCCGCCAAAAGCCAGGTGCAGGAAATGGTGCGGCGGCTGTTGCAGCTGCCAGGTCTGCCGGGCACGGACGCAGCCGACGGCCTGGGCATGGCCATCACCCATGCACACGCCGGTTCCGCCATGGGCCGCTTGGGCGAAGCCGCCACGCTGAACCGGCGGCAGCATGCGATGTACAAGGATGGGCGGAGTTACTGAAATCCCGCCATGACCAAAGTCGAAGTACCTAGGTTTGGAGCATCGCCCATACTGCACCTGACAGGCGCACTTGGATCAGTTGCACTGTGAGTAGCCTCGAGGCGGTAGGGATGACGTCTCGCGCGCTACGCGCCTGGCCAAAAGGATCGAAGACTGAACTGCATCAAAGCTGGCCCCGGTCCCAGGCCAGTAGAGGCCACGCGGTCCTGAGCAGAGCGTCAGAATCTGCGGTTTGGTATCAATCTCCGCCCCTTCTCCGCGCTCCACCACCATCTCATAACGGATGGTTGAAGCGGGTTTGCCTCGAAAGGTCTCCAACACGCGTGCGTGATAGATGTGACGCTCCTCGGTCACTACGTCAGCTGCCTCGTGGTGCGCACTTTTATTGTGCAGTGGAGCTATGTCCACACGGGTGTGAACAACAAGGGCCGAGTAGGACGTCTGCGCAATCGCTTTTGCCAGAAACTCCCTTTCGGAAGACGCCATGGCTTCGGCAGAGTTCGTTTCTCCTGCGGCTGGCATCGTCACCGCAAAGGCACCGTCGGTGTTGAACCAGGAACCCGCGATAAATGTGGCTACCACCACGCTAGCGCGCAAACTCATGACTCACTCCCCGCTTCAGACGATGTCCCCTGAAAAACTGGCAAGGATTTGCCCTGCGCCGATCCGGAGGGAAAGGTGAATGCATCCCAGACGCTCGCGGGATATCGACTGATATTGACTTCGTTGCCCTGGTTGCCTCCGAGCATGAAGTAGTGTTTGCCATCACGGCTCTGGCCGACTGCAAACGCCACGTGCCCTCCGCCAGACCTGCTTTTGATACAGATGGCCCCATAAACGGGACTCTTGAGTTCCACGCCGAAGTTAGGGCAACGCTGATTAAGGTCCACCATTGAGAGGGGTCAAACGTTATCCGCAGATGAAGCAGCAGACCTTGGCAATGGCCGCAGATCAAGACAA
>NZ_QAIM01000371.1:0-1682 GCF_003061035.1 Acidovorax sp. HMWF018 | reverse complement strand
CGCCGGCATTCGACGCTCGGCTATCTCAGTCCCGTACAGTTCGAGAAAGCTCAAGAAGCTTAGGTCGGTGTCAACGGAACCGGCAGCAGCCCAAGACGCAAAACCGTGAAATGAGCGTCCTTATTTGCAGACGTTTCGAGGACGGGCAGATGCTCTAGCCGACCATTGATGATTTCATTAAGGTCGAACCGAATCATGCGTTCAACTGGCTCACCTAAAGCTTTGCTTCGCACACTCCAAGTGTGAGTAAACCAGCACGCAGCCGTCTTCATTCCCATTCCGAATTCCGATAGACCCGTGCGGTCTGTGGGTATTTCGGCAGGACGGAAAGCGCGCGGATAGTCGGCCCCCTTGATGCCAGCAGCGTTGTCAGTAACCTCAATCAACTTGTTTTGCTGATCAAGCCAGACCCGAACCTTCAACTTGTAGGCGTCGCCGTGAAGTGCACGTAACTCTTCACGGTTGGACAAATAGCTCTGGATGCTGTTATCAACAAACTCAGCAACAGCGTACCAGGCCTTGTAGTTAAGGTGCGAGAGTACCGAGAGTATGGACGAGTTGGGGCGAATCCCTACCGCCGCAACTTCTTGAGCCTCAGCGCGATTCAGCATTCCTCGGGCACTCCAGCGAAGCCTTCGGCCCGCGCTGAGGTTATGGCGTTCGGCAGACCTTGCCGAAGAAGCGCCCTAGCCACCATCTCTACGACGTTCGAGTTCACTGCGTTGCCAAGGGCGGCGAACGCTTTCGTCGGGCTACTGGGCAGCTTCTTGAGGCCTTCGAGACTTTGAAGACGGGCGCACTCATGGGGTGTCATGTACCGCTTCTGCCAGCCGATGATTGGCACCTGCGTGTCTGTCATCGCAATCAGACTCGGGGCGGTCGTGCGACGCTTCACCCGCACGCCCGACGCACGGAACTGTATGACGTAGTCCCAGATGTTGCGTTCGCCGCCTTTGATGTTCCATTCGAACTTCTGCAGACTCGACGGGAACCTGAGGATTTTGGGCAGCCACGGATCAATCCACGTTTTGTTGTCTTCGTAGAACTGACGATTTTGGCGGATAAAGTCCTGCTTCCATTTCGGGAACCTCGCCTGAGGCGTGCGAGCGTGGCTAGGCAGCGCCGCCCATCGCTCTTCGAAAGACTTCAGGTATCCGATCTTTGTGCCGTGGCTGCCTTTGAAACCTTTCAGACCGTCATAACCAAACTGCTTTTGCAGTTCGTAAGGAGTGACTTCTTCGTACGGATAGGTAGCCCCCCACTCCATGGACCACAGCGGGAATGAGGGCAACTCAACACTAGCAGGAGACGCCTTCAGAAACTCATCCCAGACCTCCAAGCATTCCTTAACTTGAGGCGACAGCTTCTTCGCGTTAGGCGGGTTGTCGTCCAGGACTGAAACTATATTTGTTTCAGCGTCGCTCGTTTTTGGCCACTCGAACCTGTCGAGTGGTAGCAGGGAGCCAACGATGTAAACCCGCTCCCGAATTTGCGGAATACCAAAATGGTGGGGAGAGAACCGTTCAGCACGAATGTTGTAACCCAGCTCCTCTCCCAGAATTTTTTGAATTTCATGCCACGTCCGTCCTTCATCGTGCCTCAGCAGATTAGGGACATTCTCTAGGATGAAGTAAGTGGGCTTCTTTTGCTTGAGAATGGCAGCGACGTTGAAGAATAGATTG
>NZ_QAIM01000370.1:0-7406 GCF_003061035.1 Acidovorax sp. HMWF018 | reverse complement strand
AAGGGCACGCGGATCTTCTCGACCACGCCGTCCAGGTGCACGTTCTGCGCGATCCGCATGAAGTCGTCGATGTCCTTGGCACCCCATACCCAGCACACGTGGGCCCAGTAGTGCGGCACCGGGAAGTCGCCTTCTTTCTGCAAGCGGCGTTCTTGCACGTCCCGCCAGTCGTGGTTCGCGCCCCAGGCCACGCCGCAGGCAAAGCGCGGCTCCATCGCCACACTGCGCGGGCAGTAGTAGCCCCCCAGGGACACGCCTTCGCAGCCGATGCGCTTCGGGTCCACGGCGGGGTGTTGCTCCAGCCAGTCCACCACGCGGCTGGCCCAGTGCTCGGTGTCGTACCGCGCGGTCAGTCCGTGCAGGCGCAGGGCTTCGCCGGTCCCTGGCTGATCCACCACCAAGGAGGACACGCCACGGTGGGCCAGCCACGCAGGCAGTCCAACCAGGTGCTTCATTTCCTTGGTCGAGTCCAGCCCGTTGAGCTGCACCAGAATCGGCGCCCGCTGGCCCGGCCGGAGCCCCTTGGCCGGGTAATAGAGGGCAGAGAGGTGGGTTCCCTCGTACGGAATTTCCACGCGCTCCACTGGATCGCCCAGCAGGGCCGAGCCTTTGAGGAACAGCTCCAGTTCGCGGCGGTAGATGGCCAGGCGGCCCGGTGCGTTGTGCGCCTGCAGCCGCTCAGCGGTGATCAGGTAGCTCGCAGCGCGCCGGTACTTCTCACCGGCCGAAAGCATGCGACCCCGGGCTTCGTCTTCTTCGGCCAGTCCGCAGAGCTTGTCGGCCATGCGCACCCAGGTCTCGCGAAAGGCCTGCGTGCCAGCAGCATCCGGGGCCTTGGCGGCCTCTTGCAGGGGGGCGCACATCTCCTCGATCTCGCCGATGCGCGCGCCCATTTCAATGGCGAGATCGACGGACAGGTTCCAGACGTAGTTGGTGGGGAAATACTTGAACATCTATTTCAGACTCAGGGTTGGGAACTGCGGGGGCGCGGCGTGATGCCGATGCTGGCGAAGAAGCGGGCCGTGGCGGGGTCTGCGAAGTCCGGCACAAAGCGGAAGGCCCGGATCTGGCCGCCCTCGATGCGCAGCACATCGCTGCCAACGATGCGCTCCACGCCCGCCTTCTCGTACAGCGGGCTGCGCACCTCCAGCCGGGCGGTCAACTCACTGGCGCGCACCTCCACCGAAAGCACGGCGAGCCGTGCGCGCGGCTGCACCACGGTCTGGTCGATGTAGAGCGCCAGGCAGGTCGGGTTGTCCATCGGCGCAGTGCAAGCCGGGTAGTCCGATCGCTCGACATCCGGGGCGATCAGCGCACGCACCGCACCCATGTCTGCCACGTGCACGGCCTGCACATAGCGGTCGAAAACCGCCTGCGGCTCAGCGGGCGCGGCTGCATGGACCAGCGCGCTGGCGGCGAGCAGCGGGGACGCCATCAGGTAATTCTTCATCATGGTGTGCCGTGCGAGATGCGCGAGGTCAGTGCTTGATCCACAGCGGAATGGCGATCCCGATGCCCAGCACGTTGTTCTTGGTGGTATTGGCGGCGTAGAGGCCCCGCTGGTAGCTCAGGCTCACGCTGAAGGGGCCGGCGTTGTAGTTGAGCGAGGGCCCCAGCGCAAAGCTGCGTGCGCGGTTGTCCTGGATGGTGGCGCCGCCTTGCTTGTCGTCCGTGAACTGGTGAAGGTACGAACCCACCATGCCCATCTTCCAGGGGCCGACGTTCCAGCCGGCGGTGAATTCGCCCACATAGCCGCTGCCCGAGCGGTAATGGGTGGTGCTGTTTTCACGGTTCACCATCAGGCGGTTGATGAGGCCAATATCCAGGCCGCTCGGATCGGTGTGGCGAATCCCGAGCACCGGCTGGACCGAGGTGTAGCCGGTGGACACGCTGGGCCGGTGCGGGTCGTAGGAGCCATTGGGCAGCGCGAGGTCCAGGCCCGCCACGGCATAGGTCTTGTCTGTCAGGCTCCAGCGCAGCACGGCGGGCGAGACGGTGATGTTGGCCACCCCGCTGTGCCGCTCGCTGTGGCCGGCGACGTCGGTGCGCAAGGAGACGGCAGGAATCACCAGCTGCGAATACAGCCGTGCGCCCAGCACCGTCATGTCGTAGGACGCCAGCAGCCGCGTGGTGGCCGAGGTTGCGCTCAGCTTGAACGGGATGGGTCGCTTGTCGCCGTGGTTGTCATACAGACCGCTGGAGGTGGTGTGGTGCACCTGCTCCAGCACAAACAACCCGGGAATGGGCGGCAGGCCGGCCACGTATTCGCCGGTCGATCCGACCGGGAAGGGCGACACGCCCCCTTCGAAAGCCTGGGCCTGGGGTGCGCCCAGCAGGCTCAGCAACATGCAGCCCGCCGCCTGCCCGGCGCGGGAAAGTACCGTCTTCATCGTTGTCTCCTTTTTCTACGCATCCAGCCAGGCTGGGCGTGTTTTCGCTTTGCTCGACAGGGCCTCTGTCACACGGGTGGGGCCTCATCGGGTCTGCCAGGTGGCAGGACGGGAGCGAGATTAAGATCGGCCTTAACTTAGATCAAATGGATTGATTCCATTCGCAGTATTGATTTCATGAATAGCCCAGGGACTCTGCGGCCCCCTGTTGCACCTGGCTGGGTGCACGGAAGAAACCACATGCCCTCATCGATGCCTGCTGCCCATGCGCTTTAACAAACTGGACCTGAACCTGCTCGTGGCACTCGACGCCCTGCTCACCGAACGCAGCATCAGCCGCGCCGGGGAGCGCCTGCACCTGAGCCAGCCCGCCACCAGCAACGCACTGGCGCGCCTGCGCACCTATTTCGACGATGAGCTGCTGGTGCAGCAAGGCCGCACCATGGTGCTGACGCCGCGTGCCGAGGGGCTGCTGGACCCCGTGCGCGAGGTCCTGATGCGCATCGACAGCACCATCGCAGAAAAGCCCCGGTTCGACCCCGCCACATCCACCCGCAGCTTCACCCTGCTGGTGTCCGATTTCACGACCACGGTGCTCATGCAACCGCTGATCGAGCAGCTGTTTCAGGAAGCGCCCGGGGTGCAACTGCACCTCCGTGCGCAGAACAACCGGCCTGTCGAGCAGCTGGAGGAATACGGGGCCGACGTCCTCATCATTCCGGAGCAATACGCCTCGCCCAGGCACCCGAGCGTCACGCTGTTCGAGGAAACCTACCTGTGCATCACCTGGGAGGGAAACCCCCACATCTCAGAAGCGCTGAGCTTTGACGACTACCTGGCCGCCGGCCATGTGGTGGCCGACTATTCGGGCGCGCGGCACATCCCGGCGTTCGACGGCTGGTTTCTCGAACGCTTTGGCGTGAAGCGCCGCATCGAGATCTCGGCGCCCACCATGGCCGCCCTGCCCAGCCTGGTGATTGGCACCCACCGTGTGGCCACGGTGCACAAACGCATCGCCCTGCGTGCCGTTCAGCTCGGCCTGCCCGTGCGCATCTGGGAGCCGCCCCTGGAGATTCCGCCCATGCGCCAGAAGCTGCAGTGGCACCGGCACCGCGACAAGGACCCTGGGCTGGAGTGGCTGCGCGAGCGGGCCATGGCCGTGGCCGCCCGCATCTAGCCCACCCATGCCGCTGCGCTGCGCTGCGCTGCAGTGCGGTGGGGTGGGGTGGGGTGCGCAAAATGTCCCGTTTTGATCGGAAACCTGGCCGAACACCGCCGCTATGGCCGAGGTGTGCAAGCCACAATCGGAGCCCGTCCACGGCCACTTCCGCAACACCATGCCCTCTTCCCTGCGCCCCCGCGACCTCGCCCTGGCCCTGCTCGTCATCATCGTCTGGGGCCTCAATTTCGCCGTCATCAAGGTGGGCGTGGCCGGTGTGCCGCCCCTGCTGCTGGGCGCGCTGCGCTACCTGCTCGCAGCCTTCCCCGCACTGCTATTCGTCAAGCCGCCCAAGGTGCCGCTACGGCTGTACCTGCTGTACGGCATGACCATGGCCGTGGGCCAGTTTGCGCTGCTGTTCACCGCCATCCACATCGGCATGCCCTCGGGCCTGGCGTCGCTGGTGCTGCAGTCACAGTCGTTCTTCACCCTGCTGCTGGCGGCTTGGTGGCTGCGCGAAAAATGGCATGGCAACCAGGTGGCGGGCCTGGCGCTGGCAGGCTGCGGGCTGGTGCTGATCGGGAGTGCGCATGGGGCCTCCATGCCCCTGGTAGGCTTTGCGCTGACCGTGGCGGCGGCGGCGATGTGGGGCTGCGGCAATATCGTCACGCGTGCCGTGGGGCGGTATGGGCCGATGAACCAGTTTGCCTTCATCGTCTGGTCCAGCGTAGTGGCGCCGCTGCCTTTTGTGGCGCTGTCGCTGTGGCTGGATGGGCCCGCCACGGTGTGGGCGGCCGTGCAGCACCTGTCCTTCCAATCGATGGCCGCCGTGGCCTATATCGCGTGGATTTCGACGCTGCTGGGCTTCGGGCTGTGGACCTACCTCATGTCGCGCTACCCCGTGAACCGCGTGGCGCCCTTCACGCTGCTGGTGCCCGTGGTGGGCCTGACCACGGGCTGGGTGGCGTTTGGCGAGCAGTTGCTGCCCGTGCACTTTGCAGGCGCCGGGCTCTTGATGGCGGGCTTGGTGGTCAACGTGTTTGGCGGCCCGGCCTGGGCGGCCATGATGGGACGGCTGCGCGGCGCCCAGTAAGCGGTCGATCGGACGCAGGCCGCTACATCGCCAGCGGCAATTCGGTGGTCGAGAGCACGTTGCGCAGCACCATGAAAGAACGCACCTGCCGCACCCCCGGCAGGTAGAGCAGCTGCTCGGCATGCAGGCGGTTGAAGCTGTCGTTGTCGCGCGTCCGCACCAGCATGAAGTAGTCGAACTCGCCGGTGACCACATGGCATTCCATGCAGCCGGACACCTTGGCCGCCGCCTTTTCAAACTCGGCAAATGAATCGGGCGTGGAGCGGTCCAGCACCACACCAATCATCACCAGCATGCCCGCCCCCACGGCCTGGGGGTTGAGCAGCGCCACCACCTTATCGATGAGCCCCAGGCGCCTGAGGCGCTCCACCCGGCGCAGGCAGGCGGGCGGGCTCAGATGCACCTTCTCGGCCAGTGCCACGTTGGAGAGCGACGCATCACGCTGCAGCTGGCGCAGGATGGCTTTGTCGGTACGGTCCAGCTCGGCCGAGACATCAGCCTGCGGCGCATTCTTGGGACGAACTTTTGTTGCGCTCATAGGTCACCCAGAGAAATACTTATCCCTGACATTCTGATCCATCAACCTGAAACACTGAAATTTTGGAAAATTTTGCAACCACTTGACGCGCGTGTTTTTCTACGATGAAGGCACTGCAAGCCCCCCCCGCTTGCGCCCCCTCTTCATCGACCGGAACACCGCCATGAACCTGCAGAAATTTGCCCGCCACCCGCTCACCTTCGGCCCCTCTCCCATCACGGCGCTGCCGCGCCTGTCGGCCCACCTCGGCGGCAAGGTGCACCTGTATGCCAAGCGCGAGGACTGCAACTCGGGCCTCGCCTTCGGCGGCAACAAGACGCGCAAGCTCGAATACCTGATCCCCGAGGCGATTGCGGGCGGCTACGACACGCTGGTCTCCATCGGCGGCATCCAGTCCAACCAGACGCGCCAGGTGGCCGCCGTGGCTGCACACCTGGGCATGAAGTGCGTGCTGGTGCAAGAGAACTGGGTGAACTACTCCGACGCGGTGTACGACCGCGTGGGCAACATCGAGATGAGCCGCATCATGGGCGCCGACGTACGCCTGGACGCAGCGGGCTTTGACATCGGCATCCGCCCCAGCTGGGAGCAGGCCATGGAAGACGTGAAGAAGGCCGGCGGCAAGCCCTTCCCCATCCCCGCAGGCTGCTCCGAGCACCCGTACGGTGGCCTGGGCTTTGTGGGCTTTGCCGAAGAAGTGCGCCAGCAAGAAAAAGAGCTGGGCTTCCAGTTCGACTACATCGTCGTGTGCTCGGTCACGGGCAGCACGCAGGCGGGCATGGTGGTGGGCTTTGCGGCCGACGGCCGGGCGCGCAAGGTGATCGGCATCGACGCCTCGGCCAAGCCCGAAAAAACCCATGCCCAGGTGCTGCGCATCGCACAGAACACGGCCAAGCTGGTGGAGCTGGGCCAGGAGATCACGGCCGACGACGTGATCCTGGACACCCGGTACGGCGGCCCCGAGTACGGCCTGCCCAACGAGGGTACGCTCGAAGCCATCCGCCTGTGCGCCCGCCAGGAGGGCATGCTGACCGACCCGGTGTACGAAGGCAAGTCCATGCACGGAATGATCGACATGGTGCGCAAGGGCGAATTCCCCGAAGGCTCCCGCGTGCTGTATGCGCACCTGGGAGGGGTGCCGGCGTTGAACGCCTACAGCTTTCTTTTTCGCAACGGCTGATGCGTCCAGCGAGCAGCGACGGCTGGCACAGCTGGCCGGGCTGTCGTTGATCTGAGCACCTGTTCAAAGGGCCCCTGACCGCCAGGCAAGGGGCCCGCCCGTTCCCTCGATCCAAGGAGCCCCCATGAAGTGCTTGCAGCTTGTCAGTCGGCGTAGCGTGATCCTCGTGGGGTGGCCCTTGCAGGGCTGGGAATGGGCCCCTTGCGGCTGGCGCACGCCGACGGGTACCCCGCCAAGCCCGTGCAACTTGTCGTGCCCTTCCCGCCTGGGGGCGCTGTGGACATCGTGGGCCGCACCATCAGCAAGAAGCTGAGCGACCGGCTGGGCCAGCCCATCGTGGTGGAGAACAAGGCGGGCGCTGGTTCCGTGGTGGGGGCAGCGTATGTGGCCAATGCGCCTGCCGATGGCTACACGCTGCTGATCAGCTCCGGCTCCACCTTCACCGTGAACCCCGCGCTGAACGCCAAGCTGCCTTACGACCCCGTCAAAAGCTACGAGCCCGTCGGCCTGGTCGCCCGGGTGCCGCTGATTCTGCTGGCCCACCGCGATGTGCCGGTCAACAACCTCCGGCAGCTGATCGCCGCCGTGCAGCGCACGCCCGACAAGTTCTCCTACGGCTCGTTCGGCAACGGCACCACGGGGCACTTTGCCGCCGAGCTGACCTGGTCGGCCGCCGGCATCAAGCTGATGCATGTGCCCTACCGGGGCAGCGCCCCTGCCATGGCCGACCTGATGGGCGGGCAGATTCCCTTCACCATCGACACCGTGGCGGCAGCGCTGCCACAGCTCAAGGCGGGCAAGATCAAGGCCATTGCGGTGACGGGCGCCACGCGGGCCACGCAGCTGCCCGACGTGCCCACCGTGGCAGAAAGTGGCTTTACCGGCTTCTCGGCCGATTCCTGGCTGGCCGTGGTCGCGCCGCGTGGCCTGCCCGCCGAGGCCAAGGCCAAGCTGCACAAGGCACTGGCCGATACGATGGCGGACGCCGAGATCCGCAGCAAGCTCATCGCCGCAGGGCTGGAGCCGTCTTACGCCACGGGCGATGC
>NZ_QAIM01000369.1:18417-40438 GCF_003061035.1 Acidovorax sp. HMWF018 | reverse complement strand
GGCCTGGCGTCAGAGGGGAGGCGGGGGAGGTGATGCGGATTGCGCCCGGCCGCTACATCGCGCCGGGGCGGCGTCCTACGCGGGCTGCGCGCCGGCGCACCTACATTGGGCTGGCGCAAGGGTCGGGAGCCGGGTCCACTTTGCTGCAGTCCTCCAAACCCGGCATCGGGAGAAGTGTCATGAATGCAATGCGAATCGTTGGTGTGCTGTTGTTGGTGGTGGGCCTTGCCGGGTTTCTGACCGGAGGGTTCAGCTTTACCAAAGACACCACCCAGGCCAAGATCGGTCCGCTGGAGTTGACCGTGAAAGAAAAGGAATCCGTGAATATCCCCCAATGGTTGAGCCTGGGCGCGATGGTTCTCGGCGGCGTGGTGCTGGTGCTCGGCTTTCGCAAGAACTGATTTCATCCACCGTGGCGAGTGACGGGTGTTGCGGCTCCGGTTCTCGCCCTATCCACGTAAGACGGTAATCGGAGCTTTAGCACCGGCCGCTCGTTGCGGTGGGTGATCTCTGGTGCCGGTTGCCGACAGCCGTTATCTGTCACCCCCTCGGCGCCCCCATCATGCGCGAGATGGTCCGGGCCGCGCTCAGCAGTGCGGGCAGCAGGCTCTCCTGCATCACCGCCGCACTCGTGCGATTGGCCTGACCGCTGATGTTGAGCGCCGCCACCGTCTGCCCCGTGCGGTTGGTCAGCGGCGCAGCAATCGATATCAAACCCTCTTCCAGTTCCTGATTCACCAGGCACCAGCCCTGCTGCCGCGCCTGGCGTATGTGGGCCAGCAGTGCATCCTCATCGGTGGTGGTGTGTTCGGTAAAACGCTGCATGGGGTGGCCTTGCAGCCGGGCCTGCAGTTCGTCGTCCGGCAACCCGGCCAGCAGCATGCGGCCCATGGACGTCCAGCACGCGGGCAGGCGCGAGCCCACGCCCAGCGTGGTGCGCATGATCTTGTGCGTGGGCACGCGCAGCACATAGACGATGTCCAGGCCGTCGAGCACGGCGGCCGACGACGACTCGCGCACCTGTTCCACCAAGTCTTCCATCACCGGCTCGGCCAGGTTCCAGATGGGCAGCGAGGACAGGTACGCAAACCCCAAATCCAGAATGCGCGGGCTCAGGCGAAACAGCTTGCCGTCCGTCTCCACATAACCCAGCGTCTGCAGCGTGAGCAGGATGCGGCGCGCACCGGCGCGCGTGAGACCTGTCTGCGCGGCGCCTTCACTCAAGGTCTGCTGCGGTGTGGCAGCGCTGAACGAGCGGATCACCTCCAGCCCGCGCGCGAACGACTGCACATAGCTGTCGCTCGGTTTGGGGTCTTTGGCTTCAGGGGTTTGGGAATTCATACGTATGCCAACTATAATTCTTTAAGCGAACATTTGTTCTATATACGAACAAATTTAAAAGAGACAACAGAGAAACCAAGAAAGCGTTGCAATGATCAACAAACTGGCGGACTCGGTGGCCCAGGCCCTTGCGGGGGTGAAGGATGGTGCCACGGTGTTGATAGGCGGGTTCGGCACGGCCGGCATTCCGGGCGAGCTGATCGATGGCCTCATAGCCCAGGGTGCGCGGGACCTCACGGTGGTCAACAACAACGCAGGCAATGCCGACCAGGGCCTGGCCGCGCTGCTCAAGGCGGGCCAGGTGCGCAAGATCATCTGCAGCTTTCCGCGCCAGGTGGACAGCTATGTGTTCGATGACCTGTATCGCAGTGGCAAGCTGGAGCTGGAACTGGTGCCCCAGGGCAATCTGGCCGAGCGCCTGCGCGCTGCGGGCGCGGGCATCGGCGCCTTTTTCTGCCCCACGGCCTATGGCACCGAACTGGCTGCGGGCAAGGAAACGCGTGAGATCAATGGCAAACACTACGTGCTCGAATACCCCATCCACGGCGATGTGGCCCTGGTCAAGGCCGAGAAGGGCGACCGCTGGGGCAACCTCACCTACCGCATGTCGGCGCGCAACTTTGGCCCCGTGATGGCCACGGCTGCCAAGACCACGATTGCCACCGTGCACGAGGTGGTGGAGCTGGGCGCGCTGGACCCGGAAGCCATCGTCACCCCGGGCATCTATGTGACGCATGTGGTGAAGATCGACCGCACGGCCACGCAGGCGGGCGGATTCAAAAAATCCGCGTGATATCGGCCCCAAGCGCAGAAAGAACAAGCATGAGCAGCTATCAAAAGCGTAGTAAAGACGAGCTGGCGAAACGCGTGGCGCAAGACATCCACGGCGGTGCCTACGTCAACCTGGGCATCGGCCAGCCGACCCTGGTCGCCAACCACATCCCGGCAGGCCGCGAGGTCATCCTGCAAAGCGAAAACGGCATTCTGGGCATGGGCCCTGCGCCCGCTGCGGGGCTGGAGGACTACGATCTGATCAACGCGGGCAAGCAGCCCGTGACGTTGCTGCCTGGCGGTGCGTACTTCCACCACGCCGATAGCTTCGCGATGATGCGCGGCGGGCACCTCGACATCTGCGTGTTGGGCGCCTTCCAAGTCAGCGCCACGGGCGACCTGGCCAACTGGAGCACGGGCGAGCCCGGCGCCATCCCCGCAGTGGGCGGCGCGATGGACCTGGCCATCGGCGCCAAGCAGACCTGGGTGATGATGGATCTGCTGACCAAGCAGGGCGCGAGCAAGATCGTGACGCAGTGCACCTACCCGCTCACCGGTGTCGCGTGCGTGAAGCGCATCTACACCGATCTGTGCACACTGGCCTGCACGCCCACCGGGCTGCAGCTCATCGACACCGTGCCCGGCCTGTCGCACGCTGAGCTGGAGCAACTGGTGGGCCTGCCCATCCGCCCTGCCGCCTGAACGAATCCACCCCCCAAGCAACGAGGAGACAAAACCATGAGCACACAACGCCAAGCCTTCATCTGCGACGCCATCCGCACCCCCTTTGGCCGCTACGGCGGCGCGCTCTCCAGCGTGCGCACCGACGACCTGGGTGCGATCCCCATCAAGGCGCTGATGGAGCGCAACCCCGGCGTGGACTGGGCGGCCGTGACCGACGTGCTCTACGGCTGCGCCAACCAGGCTGGTGAAGACAACCGCAACGTGGCCCACATGAGCAGCCTGCTGGCGGGCCTGCCCATCGATGTGCCCGGCGCCACCATCAACCGCCTGTGCGGTTCGGGGCTCGATGCCGTGGGCACCGCAGCGCGCGCCATCAAAGCGGGCGAGGCAGGCCTGATGATCGCGGGCGGTGTGGAGAGCATGAGTCGTGCCCCCTTCGTCATGCCCAAGGCAGAGTCGGCCTTCAGCCGTAACAACGCGGTGTATGACACGACGATTGGCTGGCGCTTTGTCAACAAGCTGATGAAGGAAAAGTACGGTGTGGACTCCATGCCCGAAACCGCCGAGAACGTGGCCACCGACTTCAAGATTGAGCGCGAAGCCCAGGACCAGATGGCCCTGCGCAGCCAGCTCAACGCCGTGGCCGCCATCAAGGCTGGCCATCTGGCGCGCGAGATCGTGCCGGTGCTCATCCCGCAAAAGAAGGGCGACGCGATCATCGTGAGCCAGGACGAGCACCCGCGTGAGACCAGCATCGAAGCGCTGGCCAAGCTCAAGGGTGTGGTGCGGCCCGATGGCACGGTGACGGCGGGCAACGCCAGCGGCGTGAACGACGGCGCGTGTGCGCTGCTGCTGGCCGACGAAGCCAACGCTGCCAAGTACGGCCTCAAGCCTCGCGCCCGCGTGGTGGGCATGGCCGTGGCCGGTGTGGCGCCGCGCATCATGGGCTTTGGCCCCACGCCTGCCACCCTGAAGGTGCTGGCGCAGACGGGCCTGACCATCGACCACATGGACGTGATCGAACTGAACGAAGCCTTTGCCGCACAGGGCCTGGCCGTGCTGCGCGCCCTCGGCCTCAAGGACGACGATGCCCGCGTGAACGCCTGGGGCGGCGCCATCGCGCTGGGCCACCCGCTGGGCGCCAGCGGCGCGCGCCTGGTCACCACCGCCGTCAACCGCCTGCACGAACACGCCGGGAAGTACGCGCTGTGCACCATGTGCATCGGCGTGGGCCAGGGCATTGCCGTGATCCTGGAGCGCGTGTGACCGTGATTGAGCGCAACCCGACACCGGTCACTGTCATCACGGGTGCCAGCAACGGCATCGGCCGCGCGATTGCCGAAGCCGTTCTGTCCCAGGGCCACGCCGTGGTCAACCTGGACTACGTGCTGCCCACCTGGAGCCACCCGCAACTCACCTCGTACCAGGGCGACCTGACCAATGAAGCCTCGACCCTCGAACGCGCGGCCGAGATCGCGGCCAAGCACAACGTCACCGCACTGGTGAACAACGCGGGCGCCACGCGCCCCGGCACCATCGACACTGCCACCACCGCGCAGCTCGACGACGTGGTGGGCCTGCACCTGCGCGCGCCCATGCTGCTGGTGCAAGCGTTCCTGCCCACGCTGCGCGCCAGCGGGCAGGGCCGCATCGTCAACATGTCGTCGCGCGCCGCGCTGGGCAAAGGTGAGCGCATCGTCTACTCGGCCACCAAGGCCGGAATGATCGGCATGACACGCACGCTGGCCATGGAGCTGGGGCGTGACGGCATCACCGTCAACGCGATTGGCCCCGGGCCCATCGCCACCGAGCTGTTCCGCCAGAGCAACCCCGACGGTGCGCCGCAAACGCAGCGCATCCTGAACAGCATTGCCGTGGGCCGCATGGGCACGCCCGACGACGTGGCGCGCGCAGCGCTGTTCTTCCTCTCGCCCGACAACGGTTTCGTGACCGGGCAGGTGCTGTACGTGTGCGGCGGCACCACGCTGGGAGTGGCGCCTGTTTAGCAACCTGAACTGATCTTCCCTGCCGCTCCGCAAGGGGCGCACCCCCGTTCTCGCCCGGAGGCCTCTGCGTCCGGTTGAGGCCATGGCGCGGCCAGACGCGGACCAACGCAGCACTGGTGGCGCCGACCCATTCATTCATCCACCTTCTTGAAGGAGACAAACCATGACCCGTTCCATCCACACCACCCGCCGCTTCGCGCTGTCGGCCGCTGCCTGCGCCGCTATCGCAGGGGCTGGCCTGCTGGGCAGCAGCGCTGCGCTGGCCCAGGCCTATCCCAGCAAGCCCGTCACCATCGTCGTGCCCTTTGCGGCAGGCGGCACCACCGACATCCTGGCCCGCATCATCGGCCAGGCGCTGACCACCGAACTCGGCCAGTCCGTCATCGTCGACAACCGCGCAGGCGCGGGCGGCAACATTGGCGGCTCCATGGCTGCCAAGGCCCCCGCGGACGGCTACACGCTGTTCATGGGCACGGTGGGCACGCACGCCATCAATGCCAGCCTGTACAAGAAGATGCCGTTTGACCCCGTGAAGGACTTCGCGCCGCTGACCCGCGTGGCCAATGTGCCGAACCTGCTGGTGGCCAACCCCGCCCAGCCGTTCAAGACGGTGCCCGAGTTGATTGCCTACGCCAAGGCCAACCCCGGCAAGCTCAACTTCGGTTCGTCGGGCAGCGGCAGCTCCATCCATCTGTCGGGCGAGCTGTTCAAGAGTCTCGCCAAGGTGGACATGGTGCACGTGCCCTACAAGGGCAGCGCACCCGCTGTCACCGACCTGCTGGGCAACCAGATCGGCATCATGTTCGACAACATGCCCTCAGCCATCCAGCATGTTCGCAGCGGCAAGCTGGTGCCCATTGCCGTGACCACCGCCAAGCGCTCACCCGAGCTGCCCAATGTGCCGACCATCGCCGAAGCCGGCGTGCCCGGCTATGAAGCCACCTCGTGGTTTGGCATGTTTGCGCCCGCCGGCACGCCTGCGCCGGTGCTGGCTAAGCTCAACACCGCACTGGTGAAGGTGCTGAACCAGGCCGAGGTGAAGAAGAAGATCAACGAGCAGGGTGCCGAGACGTACAGCGAAACGCCCGAGCAGTTTGCTGCCTTCATCCAGGCCGAGTCCGTCAAATGGGGCAAGGTCGTGAAGGAGTCTGGGGCGAGCCTGGACTAAGCGCTACCAAGATTTTTTGTAGCTACCAGATTGATAGCTGCTACCGCTCATGCATCGGGCGGTAGCAGCTATTTTTGTTTCACATTCGGGTCGGCGGGATCACTGCACCCGGTACACACGCCCCGTCTGCGCACCTTCCACGCTGCGCTGGTAGGCCAGCGCCACGCGCTCGGCAGGCACCGGCTCGAACCCCGGGAAGAACGGCCCGTAGCTGCCCATCGACTCGGTCAGCACCGTGGGGCTGATGGCGTTGATGCGCAGGCCGCGTGGCAGCTCGATGGCGGCTGCAGCCGCAAAGCCTTCGATGGCCGCGTTCACGGCCGTGGCGCTGGCGCCGTTGCGGATGGGCTCAATCGACAGGATGCCCGCCGTCAGCGTGATGGAGCCGCCATCGTTCAGATACTTCTGGCCGACCAGCGCCAGTTGCACCTGGCCCAGCAATTTGTCCTGCAGGCCCAGGTTGAACTGCTCGGCCGTCATTTCCGCCAGCGGGCCAAAGTGAAGGTTGCCTGCGGTGCTCACGATGGCATCGACTTTGCCCACCGCCTCGAAAAGCTTTACGACCGCCCCTGGCTGCGAGAAGTCCGCACGGTGCGTGCCGCTGCTGCGGCCTACGGTGATCACGTCGTGGCGTGCGCCCAGGTTGGCCAGCACGGCCTGGCCGATGGTGCCGCTCGCGCCGATGAGAAGAATCTTGGACATGGTGTTTTCCTTGGGTGTCAAAAAGGGTTGATGAGGAACTGACAACCCGATTCTTTTGCTAATCAATCGGAACATAAAGTACCTGCAAGTTATGCTTGTGCTAACCATTGATTAGGAATTGAGGGAGTTGCCATGGATAAGCTGCGCAATATGGAAGTCATGGTGGCCGTGGTGGAGGCTGGCAGCTTTGCCGCTGCCGCGCGCCAGCTGCAGATCTCCGCCGTGATGGTGGGCAAGCACATCCAGCAGCTGGAGACGCACCTGGGCGTGCGCCTTTTCCAGCGCAGCACGCGCCAGAACAGCCTGACCGAGGTGGGCGCCGCGTTCTACGACGACAGCAAACGTGTGCTGGAGCAGGTGCGTTGGGCCGAGTCCGCCGTGGAGCGCAGCCGCGCCGTGCCGCAGGGCCTGCTGCGGGTGAGCGCGCCCTTCACGCTGGGCAACCACGTGATCGCGCCGCTGGTGGCCGACTTTCTGCAGCGCCACGACCAGGTGCGTGTGGACCTGCAGCTCACCGACAGCGTGGTGGACCTGGCAGGCGAGGGCTTTGACGTGGCCGTGCGCATTGGCCAGGTGGTGAACGAGGGCCTGGTGGCGCGCCCGCTGCGCCCCTACCGCATGGTGATTGCCGCAGCACCCGCGTACCTGCAGCGCCACGGCACGCCCGAACGCGCGGCCGACCTGGCGCGCCACCAGTGCCTCAGCCACTCGGTGTGGCAGCGCCGGGTGGAATGGACCTTGCGCGACGGCAACGAGGATTTCTTCTGGCCCGAGAACGCGCGCTTTGTGTGCAACCAGGGCGATGGCCTGCGCCAGGCGGCGCTGCGCGGCCTGGGTCTCGTCATGCAGCCCGAGGTGCTATTGGCCGACGACCTGGCGAGCGGCGCGCTGGTGCCGGTGATGCAGCCCTGCCTGCCTGCGCCGCGCCCGATGCACCTGGTGTATGCGCCCGACCGGCGGCAACTGCCCAAGCTGGCGCGGTTTGTGGAGTTTGTGGTGGGGGCGCTGGGTGAGTAGGCTCGACCGCATGCGCGCTTTGGGTGCCGGACGCTTTCATTGAGAAGCCACGTACCATCCCAGTGCAATAGTGAGAGCCACAAGGATGGTCACAAGCCAGCCCCACAGGACTCTATGCCGCGCGCAGCGATGGCAAAAGTCGACTACCTCGGCCGGGCCCGTCTCCGACATCCGGAGGCGAACGGTCTTCGAGCCCCCGCGCAGCGACGCGCCACATTGGTAGCACCTGTACGAGGCGTTCCACTTCTCGCTCCTGTTGCGGCGCCACATTGAGGCCGCGACAAAGACGCAAGCTGCGGCTATCAGAAGCGCGAGCGTGAAGTTATCCATCACCCAAGTATTGCAAGCCAGGAAGGCTACTCCACCGCAGCTGGCGGCACCTCAGGCCCGATCTTGAACACCCCGCTCACCCGCGCACAGGGCACGCCGTCGGCGGTGACCAGACCCTGCGCAAACACCAGCGAGCGTGTGATGCGCAGCGGCTCGGCCTCGCCCTCCACCCAGGCGCCCAGCGGGGCGGGGGCCAGGTAGTCGATCTGCAGGCTGATGGTGGGCAAGAAGCGGTCCGACACCTGATCGCTTTTGCGGTGCACCGACAGCGGCGCCAGCATGTCGCAGAACGTGGCCATCATGCCGCCGTGCAGGTTGCCCATGGGGTTGGTGTGGCGCGGCTCCACGCGAAAGCCGAACTTCACCACGTTGCCCTGGTGCAGCACATACAGCGGGCCGTTGTGCTGGATGTAAGGGCCCCCGGCCACCAGCGGCGCAAAACCTGCGGGGATGGGGGCGGTGGTGGCGTTCTCGGGGGCGTGCGTCATCAGCGGGCTTCCTTTTCAATGTCGTTGGCAAAACTGGCGTCCTGCAGGCTGCTGCGGGTGGCGTCACCCTGCAGCCAGCCGCCGTACACCGTGCGAAAGTCGGCCACGATCTGCGCGAGCGGCATGTCGTCAAACGCGCCGCGCTGGTGCACGTATTCCATGTGGCGTGCGCCCGATTGGTCGAACGGGTGGTAGATGGAATCGTTCTCGCCGTCGAACTCCAGCGGCAGCAGGCCAAAGCGCTCGCACAGCTCGATGTTGAAGGCGGGTGTGGCCTTGCGCCAGGCCCCGTCCAGCCAGATGTCGGTGTAGCCATGCCAGATGAAGAGGTCGGTCTTCATGGTCTCGCGCATGCGCTCGGTGCTCAGGTGGTTGCGCACATCGGCAAACCCCATGCGCGCCGGGATGCCCGCCGCACGGCATGCGGCCGTCAGCAGCGCGGCCTTGGGCACGCACCAGCCATAGCCGTTGGCCAGCACGGTGCTGGCCGTCATGCCTTGGGGCGACAGGTCGATGCGGTAGGGGTCGTAGCGGAAACCATCGCGCACGGCCAGGTACAGGGCCACCGCGCGTTCGCGGTCGGTAGCGCCACGCGCGTGTTCGGCGGCAAAGGCCTGGATCGAAGGTGCGTCGCTGTCGATGAGGGCCGTGGCACGCAGGTGGGTGGGCGTGGGTGCGGTGGTCATTGTTGTGTGTCTCCTGCAGTCGGACGGAGGCCAGTGTGCGGGCCTCGGGCACCCGATGCTGTCACAGGCGCGCCAGCCCTGCGCGGGAGGGGGCCGATGCCCCCATCACACCCGCCACGCAGGCAGCTCCCAGTTGCGCCACACCGCCAGCCCGCGCAGCCCGGCGGTGAGCAGCACGCAGACCACCAGCGGCGCCCAGTCGGGAGCCTGCATCTGGCGCAGGGCCACGTCGGCCCAGCCGCCCGCAAACGCGCACAGCGCATAGGGGCGGTGGTCGCTGAAGGCCTGGGGCACCTCGTTGCACAGCACGTCGCGCAGCACGCCGCCAAAGGCGCCGGTGATCACGCCCATCATCACGGCAATGATCGGCTCCATGCCGACGGCGGTGGCGATGTCGACTCCCACCGCAGCGAACAAGCCGAGGCCGATGGCGTCGGGCACGAGCATGGCGCGCTGGGTGGGCTCGAAATGGCGCTGGCGCATGAACAGCATCGCGCCCACGCACAGGGCCAGGATGCCCCAGACAAAACCGGTGTGGCGGATCCAGAAGAAGGGCCGCTGGTCCAGCAGCAGGTCGCGCAGCGTGCCGCCGCCAAAGGCCGCGACGAAGGCCAGCACGCACACACCCACGGCATCGAGCCGCTTGCGCGCAGCGGCGATCACGCCGGAGAGTGCAAACGCGATGGTGGCAGCCACCTCCAGAAGAAAGCGCAAGGTGTGCACCCAGGGGGCGTCGAGCAGCAACTGGTCCATGGCCGCGATTGTGCCGTGACGCCGGGTGGGCGCTCAGCATTCGATGTGTGGGTGTGATGCTATAAAAATAGCAGCTGCTAGCGCTTATTCATAAAGCGGTAGCGGCGTTTTTGATTCAAGAAAGAAGGCTCAGGCGTGCAAGAAGTGCCACGCCAGCGCCAGCACGCAGCCCGCGCCGCCCAGCGCGCCCAGGCGGCGAGCCCACTGCAGGCTGGCAGTGGGCCACTGGTTCATGGCCAGCACCAGCAGCCAGCCCAGCACCATCCATGCGGCGACCACCAGGGCGACGCCTGCCGCCAGCCCAGCCGCTGCAGTGGCGGTCAGTACCTGCAGCACGACGGTGGCCAGCGCCACGGCCCAGGCGCGGCGGGGTAACGGACTGCCATCGCCCCACGCACGGGTGGACACGCTGTGCGCCCAGCAGGTCAGGGCCATCAGCGATGCGAGTGCGGCACACAGGCCGGTGAGTTCGTTCATGCAGCCTCCGGTGGGTGTGGGTCAGCCGCTGGGGCTTGCGGGTGCGGGGTGCCGCGGCCCGCCCGCCGCCGGCGCAGTGCCCGCTGCGCGCGCAGCAGCAGTGGCGCACTGCCAGCCACTGCGCACAGTGCACACGCCACCGCCCATTGCACCAGCCCCGCCTTGGCCGCCAGGCCGCCATAGGCCAGCGCGGCCAGCGCCCACAGCAGCACGGTGGTGCGCGGCGCCCAGTGGCGCAGCGTGGCGGCGGGCAGGGCGATGAAGAAGGCGAGCAGCAGGCCCAGCATGCCGGACGACCGCGCAGGTTCGGTGGCCACGATGTGGGCCAGGCGGAAAGACTCCACGGCCAGCAGGCCGCTCAGCCAGAAGGGCAGATGCGCCGGCACCACAAAGCGGCCCCAGCCGCGCGGGTGCCAACGCGAACGTGGGGCGACAGGGTGCGCTGCCGGGCCCGATGTGGCCACCGTGGCGTGTCGCCCTGCCTTGCGCCGGTGGGCCTGCACCCGCTGCGGCCCGATGAAGGCGGCGATGCCAGCGCACGCCAAGCCCACGGCGGCCAGGCTGGCGCCCATGCCCACCGCGTGTGCGCTGCCCAGCACCAGTCCCACGACGCCGGCAACCACCAGCATGGCGCCCGCACCGCCCAGCGCCACCCGCCACAGCGCGAGCGTGCGCAGCGCCCACGCGCTCGCGACCGACATCAACAGCCACACTCCTATGAGCACCCACGTCGCCCACACCGGCCGCTGCGCTAGCGAGGGCAAGCCGGAGGGCCCCCACAAATGCACGAACACCGCCACGACGAGGGCGGCGGGCGTGGTGGCGTGCAGGGCCAGGAAGAAGCGTTGCATGGTCAAGGAGAAAAACGAATGGGGGGCTGGAATTCAGTACCGTTCGGGCTGAGCCTGTCGGAGCCGGGTGCGGCGCTTCGGCAGGCCCGTCGTGACCGGTTCAATGGCCATCAGCCCACCGCCGCGATGCCGCCGCCCGCAGCCTCGGCCTCGCGCCGGCGTTGCTGGCGCGCGTCGAGCCAGATCAAGGTGCCTGAGATCGATAGGAACGCGGGCGTCATGCCCAGCAAGAAGTACAGCCACTTGAGCGCCAGCCCGCCGAAGTCGCCAAAGTGCAGCGGCTCCATGAAGCCATTGACCAGCGACCAGAAGCCTGCCGTGCGCGGGTCGTGCACCTTCTTCGGCACGCCGGTGGCGGCATTGATGTCCACCCGCGCGGTGCTCGCCAGGTGGCCGTCCAGATTGCCGGTGAAGCTGGCCTCGGCCGTGTCGGTGCCCCAGCGGCGCATCGACACGTAGCGCGCCTCCAGCCCCGGCACGGCCTGCTGCGCGGTGGCGTACAGGGCATCGAGCGACTGCATCTGCACGGGCTCTGCGGCATCGCCCGCTGCCTTGCGCGCAGGCTTGGGGGCTTTGGTGGCGTCGGTGCTGCTGCTGGCCGTGGTGACGTATTTGTAGCCCTGCTCGAACAGCGGCGCCAGGCCCATCCATGCACCGGTCGTGGCGATCAGGATATGAAAGAACAAACCCCAGATGCCCGCGGACTTGTGCAGGTCGGACATCACCACACGAAAGCTGCGGCCCCAGCGCTGCGTGAAGAGCTCGGCCAGGATCTTGCGGTGGATGACGATGCCTGTGACGATGAGCACCAGCATGGCCGCGCCCAGAAAGCCCACGATCCACCGCGGCCCGAAGAACAAAAACACATGCAGCATGCGCAGGTACTGGCCGAGCTGGCTGTCCACCGGGCCCACCACCGTGCCGGTGTCGGAGCGCAAGGCCACCTTGGTGCGGGTGTTGGCAGGCGCGCCGCGCTCGCGCACGAACGCGAAGTAGCTGGGGTTGACGGCATCCGGCAGCGCAATGGTCTCCACCGTGGCGCCCGGGTAGCGGGTCTGCAGCTGCGTGAGCACCGCGTCGAGCGAGGCCGGTTTTTCAGAGCGTGGCAGCTTGGCCAGTGAAGGGTTGGCCCAGAGGTCGATCTCGTTCTTGAACACCACCACCGCGCCCGAAAAGCACACGATGAACAGCAGCAACCCCGTGACGATGCCGGCCCAGGAGTGCAGGGTGAAGAGGCGGTTGAGCGTGCGCTGGCTGGTCATGGCGTGTGGGCGATGTAGTGGGGACGCTGCGTCAGAAGAAGTACGTCACACCCAGGCTGAAGCTGCGGGGTAATGCAGGCGAGACCACGTTGGCGTTGATCGCGCCGTCGTAGTACGCCTTGTTGAACACGTTCTTCACGCCCGCCGTCACGCGGTAGTTCTCGCCCATGTAGCTGACGGACGCATCGGCCACAAAGTACGACGGCAGCGTGAAGGGGTACGAGCCGATCTGCTCGCTCACATAACGTCCGCCCAGGCCCAGCGTCACCCGCTGGTACTGCGGCAGTTTGTAGGTGGCCCAGGCCGTGAGCGTGTGGCGCGGCGTGAGGTTGAGCGGCAGGCCCACAATCGCCGCGTTGTTATCGCGCGTGACCTTGCTTTGTGTGTAGGTGTAGGCGCTGGTGATCTTCCAGCCGTTCTTCAGGTCGGCGCCCAGCTCCAGCTCCAGCCCGCGCGCGCGCTGCTCGCCGGTCTGCACGCTGAAGCCCGTGTTCACCGGGTCGGCGGTGGTCACGTTCTGGCGCACCAGGTCGAACACGGCGATCGCGCCGGTGATCTGGCCACCGGGGGCCTCGTACTTCACGCCCGCCTCCCACTGCTTGCCGGTTTCGGGCACAAAGGTCGATCCACCAAATGTCAGGCCCGACTGGGGCAGGAAGGACTCGCCATAGCTGCCATACGCGGCCCAGCCCGGCTTGAACTCGTACACCAGGCCGGCCGACAACGTGGTGGCGTTGTCCTTCTGGCGCGTCTGCGTGTTGGCCACGCGGTTGTTGGTGTCGTTGGTGGACCAGTCGCGGCGCAGGCCTACCAGGGCCGTCCAGCCCTGGCCGAACTTGATCTGGTCCTGCGCGTACAGGCCTGCCACGGTGAGCTTGGAAGGCGCATCGCTGGTCAGCGCCTCGGGGCAGGTGGCCTGCATGCCGTACACGGGCGCAAACAGGTCCAGCGCACCGATGCGGCAGGTGCGGCTGGCCAGCAGGCTGGTGCCGCTGCGCGCATCGAGGCCGGTTACCAACTGGTGCTTCACGCCCAGCGCTTCAAAGCGCGACAGCAGCGAGGTGTCGGTGGCCAGCAGGTCGTAGTCCATGTACTGGCGCGAGGCCTGGCGGTTCTGCAGCCGCTGGTTGGCCTGCAGCGCCTGGTTGGAGACAAAGTTGCCCGTGCCCTTCTCGGTTTCGTAGCGCACGTTCTGGCGGAAGGTCATGGCATCCGACAGGCGATGCTCCAACGCATAGCCCACCGTGGTGCTTTCCACGTCATACACACCGAAGCTCGGGTCGCCCGTGAACATCGTGCGTGACAACGTGCCATTGCGGTTGGGTAGCACCGTGCCGTACGGCGTGATGCCCTGCTGGCGCATCCACTCGCTCTGGCTGTAGGTGGCAAACAGCACCAGGTCGGTCTGCGCGCCCAGGTCGATGGACAGCGACGGCGCAAACCACCGGTCCTTGCGGTAGACGAACTGCGTGGGGTCGTCGGCGTTGGACACCTGTGCGTTGATGCGCAGCGCCGTCTTGCCGGATTCGGACAAGGGCCGGTTGATGTCGGCCTGCAGCGTGCGCTGACCAAAGCTGCCCACTTCCACACCCACCTCGTTGATCGCCTCCTTCTTGGGCCGCTTGCTCACCGCATTGACGATGCCGCCCGGCTGCACCTGCCCGTAGAGCACCGAGGCCGAGCCCTTGAGCACCTCGAAGCGCTCGTAGCCATAAGGCTGCAGCTTGGCCCACATGCCCGGGCTTTGCACCAGGCCATCGACCAGGATGGACTCGGTGGAGCGAAAGCCCCGGATATTCAGATCGTCAAACCCCCGGCGCCCAAAGTTGACCGGGCTGACCCCCGCCACGGTCTGCAGCGCTTGCTGCACGTTGGTGATCTGCCGCGATTCCATCTGCTCGCGCGTGACCACGCTGACCGACTGCGGCGTCTCCAGCCGCCGCATGGGCGCCTTGCTGGCGGTTTGGGCCTCCACGGGTGCAAAGCCCATGTCTTTTTCGGTGCTGGCGTTGATGCGGACTTCTTGGAGCTGGGGGGCGGTAACGCTGTGGGCAGAGGCCGCGGCCTCTGCTGCCGGTGCGTCAGCCTGCTGGGCCATTGCGGCCTGGGCCAGGCAGAGGGCAAGGGGTGTCAGGGCGAACAGACGGGCTTGGCAGACCGAAGGAATGGCATGCGCCAAAGTGCGGGCAGCGCTGGACGCCAGGGCTGCGCGAGAGGGCTGGAAAGGCATGGATGTCCCGTTGGAGAGTGAGCAAAACGCGGAGTGCACTGGCTCGCGTGATGTCCCGGGACGCTGGCTGGCTGAAGGTGATGGATTGTAATGCGAATGATTATCTTTTGCGGCGATGACGCTGCATTCCTTTGCTCCGGCTTTTTGTCGCGTGCGACCGGCCGCCAGCCTTTCTTGGGGATGGCGAATTGGGGCAAACTCCCGGGCTGCTGATCGTTGAGAGGACGTCTGGTGAGACGCTTTGCTGCAGTCCTGGGACTGACCCTTGTCCTGGGCCCCTTGCTGTGGGTCACGGCCATGATGCTGTTCCACGACGGCCCTCCACCTGCGTGCAACTTCTACACCGTTCCCGTGACCTTCACCTCCGTGGTGCCCCGGCAGCACCCCCGAGGAGGCAACCGGGTGGGCGTACCAGACGTGCAGTTTTCTTATGTCTTGGAAGGACGGCGGTACACGAGCACGAAGCTCTTTTGTGAATCGCCTGCCAACGCGTCCTACGAGCATGGCCGCATGCGCGAGTTTGTGAAGCAAGCGCCGGGCAGCTCCGACATCGTTGCCTGGGTGCCGAGCGGTGATGCCGGGGCGGGCTGTATTTCATTGAGCCCTGTGTTCGGATACAGCCGGGTCCATGAGGCCGCCCCACTGTGCCGGCGGTAGCGGGCTGCGTTGAGGGCAAGCACTGAGTCCACAAGGGCGCGCAGCCCTGCGTCGATAGCGTTGGCTACTTTCCTGGGGTGCTGTTCGATGCTATTGAATAAATAGCAATGTGGGCAATAAAGATAAGCGCTAAGGTTTGTTTTTGTCGGAGGTACTGGTGTTCAAGGGGGCGTCCCCGCCAGGGCCATCCTCCGTTGCGCCGTAGCCCGGGTATGCACCAGCGGCCGCACCCAGCGCCGCACTCTCCTGCCGCTCACGCGCCATCTGCTCCGCAAACTGGTTGCGGCCTTCGCGTGCCACGGCGATGAACTTGGCGCGGTCCTTGTGGTGCGGGTACATGCGGTCGGCCAGCGCGATGTTGTGGGTGCGAAAACGCTGGGTGATGGCGGTGGCTTGCGCGGGTGGCAGGCCCATCAGCTCCAGCACGGTGTGGGCGCTTTGCAGGCTGGACTCGAACAGCTCGCGCTGCACCAGCGTCACACCCAGGTCGCGCAGCTTGTTCCAATGCGTCACATCGCGCGCGCGGGCCACGACCTGCAGGTGCGGGAAGTGTTCGCGCGCCAGCTTGGCGATCTGCAGGGACTGCTCGGCATCGTCCACGGCCACCACCAGGATGCGTGCGTGTTCGGCCCCGGCGATGCGCAGCAGGTCGAGCCGCGTGGCGTCGCCGTAGAACACGCGGTAGCCAAAGGTGCGCGCCACCTCCAGCATGTCCACGCTGTGGTCCAGCACGGTGGTGGGGATGCCCTGGGCCAGCAGCACGCGCGAGACGATCTGCCCGTAGCGGCCGAAGCCCGCGATGATGATGGGCGCCTCTTGGGGCTCGGAGATTTCCTCGGCCTGGGGCGTGGCGGTCTTGAGCTGGGCATAGCGGCGCAGCAGCACCCGGTCCAGCAGCACCAGCAACAGCGGGCTGATCAGCATCGACAGCGCCACGGCCCCAATCAGCAGCGAGGCAGTCTCGGCCGGGAACACGTTGGCGCCGGCCGCGGCCTGGAACACCACAAACGCAAACTCGCCACCCTGGGCCAGCAGCAGGGTGAAGACAGGGCGCTCCTGGTAGGGAATCTCGACCACCTTGGCCAGGGCGTAGATGACCACGGCCTTGGCGGCCAGAAAGCCGACCAGGATGGCGGCCATGAGCCCGGGCGAGCGCAGGATCACGCCGAAGTCGATGCTCATGCCCACGGCGATGAAGAACAGCCCGAGCAGCAGGCCCTTGAAGGGCTCGATGTCGGCCTCCAGCTCGCGGCGGTATTCGCTGTCGGCCAGCAGCACGCCGGCGAGGAAGGCGCCCAGCGCCATCGACAGGCCCACCAGCACCATCAGGTACGCAATGCCCACCACCAGCAGTAGCGCGGCGGCAGTGAAGATCTCGGGGGTGTTGCTCTTGGCGATCCAGCGCAGCACGGGGCGCAGCAGCAGGCGCCCGCCGAGGATGATGGCGGCGATCACGCCGACGATCTTCAGCACCTCCAGC
Organism: Acidovorax sp. HMWF018; assembly: GCF_003061035.1. Classification (NCBI taxonomy): domain Bacteria; kingdom Pseudomonadati; phylum Pseudomonadota; class Betaproteobacteria; order Burkholderiales; family Comamonadaceae; genus Acidovorax; species Acidovorax sp. HMWF018. The sequence continues at coordinate 23,535 of NZ_QAIM01000369.1, read as the reverse complement.
ACCATCTCGCCCGGGGTGTGGCCTGCGCCTTCACCGGCGGCCGCGCCCAGCACGGGCAGCAGGGCCAGGATGGGGATGGCCGCCACGTCCTGGAACAGCAGGATCGAGAAGCCGGCCTGGCCGCTTTGTGTGCGCATCAGGTTGCGCTCGGCCAGTGATTGCAGCGCAATGGCGGTGGACGACAGCGCCAGGCCCAGCGCGCCCACCAGGCTCACGCGCCAGGGCAGGCCGGCCAGCGCACCCAGCGCGAACAGCACCGCCGCGCAACCCAGCACCTGGGCGGTGCCGGTGCCAAAGATGGGGCGGCGCAGGGCCCACAGGCGGCTGGGTTGCAGCTCCAGCCCGACCAGGAACAGCATGAGCACCACGCCGAACTCGGCGAAGTGCAGGATGTCCTGCACGTTGCTCACCAGCCCCAGGCCCCAGGGCCCGATGGCGATGCCCGCTGCCAGGTAGCCAATGATGGCGCCGAGGCCCAGCGCCTTGGCAATGGGCACGGCCAGCACGGCGGCGGTGAGGTACAGGAAACCGTAGGTGAGCCAGGTGGGGGCGTGTTCCATGGATGGGCGTGCGCTTGGGGGTCGTCGTGGGGAGGCAGAACACCGCGCCCCCGAGGTGCGGGGCGGGTGTGGCAGATTCTGGCACCGCTGCAAGTCGTTGGGTTGGGTGCCGTGGGTTGGATCTATGGCGCTATTTATTTGATAGCTATTAAGGCATGATTATCTGGCGCCTGAGCCTGTTTTTATGCAGATCATGGTGCATGGAGCCCCGCGTTGCTAAGATGCGGGCCCTTCTTCGCACACAGGCACGGTGACCCATGGATTTGCAGACTTGGCTGGCTTTTTTTGCGGCGTCGTGCCTGATTGCGGTGTCGCCGGGCTCGGGGGCTGTGTTGTCGATGAGCCATGGTCTGTCGTTCGGTGTGCGCAAGACGGGCGCCACCATCCTGGGCCTGCAGCTGGGGCTGTTGCTGATTTTGCTGATTGCCGGGGCGGGCGTGGGCTCGCTGCTGCTGGCGTCCGAGGTGGCGTTCAGCATCGTCAAGGTGCTGGGCGCCTGCTATCTGATCTATGTGGGCTTCTGCCAGTGGCGTGCTGGTGATAAATCGCCGGTACAAGGTGATGAGACCGAGTCGGCGGGCACCTGGCAAAAACGCTGCCTGACCGGCTTTCTGACCAACGCCACCAACCCCAAGGGCATCATCTTCATGGTGGCCGTGCTGCCCCAGTTCATGACCGACACGCGCCCGCTGTGGACACAGCTGCTGGTGATGGCCGCCACCACGGTGACGGTGGACGTGGTGGTCATGCACGGCTACGCTGCGGGGGCGAGCGCGCTGCGCCGCCTGATGCGCAGTGCGCGGGCCGTGCGGGCGCAGAACCGCGTTTTTGGCGGTTTGCTGATGGCGGTGGGGGCGGGGCTGTTCTTCGTCAAGCGCGGCGGCCAGCACGCCTGAGGCGGCTGTGGCACCGCTGGGGTGTCAGAGGGTGCTTCTGATTTGATAGCTGCTAGCGCATATGAATATTGCGCTTGAGGCTGATTTGGCTTGTATTTTCATGGACCTGCAGATTCCAAGGAGCTTGTCATGCCAGTAGTTGTTGTCGCCAACCCGAAGGGCGGAGTGGGCAAGTCCACGCTGTCCACCAACATCGCGGGCTACTTTGCCAGCCAGGGGCATCCCGTGATTCTGGGCGACACCGACCGGCAGGAGTCCGCCCGACTGTGGCTGGGCCTGCGCCCGCCCGCTGCGCGCCCCATCGGCAGCTGGGACACCAGCTCGGACGTCATCAGCCGCCCGCCCAAGGGCACCACCCACGCGGTACTCGACACGCCCGCCGGCCTGCACGGCTGGCGCCTGAACGATGTGCTCAAGCTGGCTGACAAGGTCATCGTGCCGCTGCAGCCCAGCGTGTTCGACATCTTTGCCACGCGGGCCTTTCTGGACCAGCTGGCCGAGCACCGCCACGCCGCCGGGGTGCCCGTGGGCATCGTCGGCATGCGGGTGGATGCGCGCACCAAGGCGGCCGAGCAACTGCATCATTTTGTGGACAGCCTGGGGTTTCCGGTGCTGGGCTATCTGCGTGACACGCAGAACTACATCCACCTGGCAGCACACGGCCTCACGCTGTTTGACGTGGCCCCTGGCCGCGTGGCACGCGACCTGGAGCAGTGGCAAGGGATCTGCACGTGGCTCAATTCTTGAAGGACAGCGTGAAGCACGACGTACATCCAATCCCTCGGGAAAACACCTGTCACCCGGCAGACAAGGCGCGCCGGAGCGCAGGGCTACATTGCAACGATGAAAATCTTCCGCTCTTATTCCGAAGTCAGCGCCTGCGTGGGCCAGGAGGTCGCCGTGACCGACTGGATCACCATCACGCAGGAACAGGTCAACCTGTTTGCCCAGGCCACGGGCGACCACCAGTGGATCCATGTGGACCCCGAGCGTGCCAAGGCCGGGCCGTTTGGCGCGCCCATTGCGCATGGGTTTCTCACGCTGTCGCTGATTCCGCAGTTCTTCGAGACGGGCCTGACCATCGAGGGTGCGCGCATGGGCGTCAACTACGGGCTGAACAAGGTGCGTTTCACCGCGCCGGTGCCGGTGGGCAGCCGCTTGCGGGCGCGTCTCACGCTGCAGGCTGCCGAGCCCGTGGCGCCCGATGGCATGCAGATGACTTGGCTGGTGACCGTGGAGCGCGAGGGCAGCGACAAGCCGGTGTGCGTGGCGGAATCGCTGGCGCGCAACTTCGGCGCCCCGGCCTGAGTCGGGTCGTCATCGGGCAGGAGGTCTGAACCATGGACCGCCTGCAAGCCATGAAAATTTTCGAGCGCGTGGTGGAAGAGGGCGGCTTTGCCGCCGCTGCCCGCGCCATGGACATGTCGCCCCCCGTGGTCACCCGCATGGTGGCCGAGCTGGAGCAGCACCTGGGCACGCGCCTGCTGCAACGCACCACCCGCAAGCTGGCGCTGACCGACGCGGGAGAGTCGTACCTGCAGCGGGTGCGCGCCATCCTGCACGAGATCGATGATGCCGAGGCCGCTGCCGCTGCCAGCACGCGCGATCTGCGCGGCACCATCCGCATCGTGGCGGCACCAGTGCTCGCCACCAACTTTCTGGCACCCCTGGTGGCGGTGTGGCATGCCTACTATCCCAAGCTCATGCTGGACATCAGCATGGACGCCTATGCCTCCAGCCGAGTGGATGAGTTCGATGTGACCATCATGGTGGCGGGCGAGGACTTTGACGCCAACATCGTCGCGCGCCCCCTGGTGCAGGGGGAGGCGATCGTGGTGGCGTCCCCCGACTACCTGGAGCGCCGGGGCATTCCGCGTGAGCCGCAAGACTTGGTGCACCATGACTATCTGCGCGACTCGAGCGCGCCTGTGCGCCTGCAGTCAGGGCCCGGCCGCAAGCTGCGCCTGCAGTCGCTGCGGGCAGACGTGCCGGACGAAGAAGTGGACGCACCGGCGGTGTTGCAGTCCGTCAGCACCGAGCTGCTGATGCGTGCCGCAGTGGACGGGGCGGGCGTGGCTGTCACGTCGCGCCTGCTGGCCGAGGAGCACCTGGCCCGCGGCGAACTGGTCCACATCCTGCCCGGCTGGATCTTTTCGCGCTACACGATCTATGCGGCGCTGCCCTCGGGCCGCATGCTGCCCGCGCGCACGCGGGTGTTTCTGGACTTCCTGACCGAACATGTGCCCCGCGCCATGGCGGAAAAGTCCGGCCAGCTCAGTTGAGTTGCGCGAACCCGCTGATGATCGTGCCCTCGGGCTCGACCATGACCTGCCCGTCGGGCATGGCAAAGCTGTTCTGGCGCCAGGCCTCGAACACGGTCACCGCCACCGCGTTGGACAAATTGAGGCTGCGCTGACCCGGCACCATGGGCAGGCGCAGGCGCTGCGCCGGGGGGAAGCTCTCGCGCAACTCTGGGGGGAGTCCCCGCGTTTCAGCGCCAAACACCATCCAGTCGCCGGGCAGGAAGCACGTGGAGTGCACGGGTTGTGAGCCATGCGTGGTCATCGCAAACATGCGGGTCGGGTCCGGCTGGGTGTCTCGCAGAAAGGCCGTCCAGCCCGCATGGACCTGCACGCTGGCGTATTCGTGGTAATCCAGCCCTGCCCGCCGCATCTGGCGGTCTTCCATCGAGAACCCCAGGGGCTCGATCAAGTGCAGCGAACACCCGGTGTTGGCCGCCAAGCGAATCACGTTGCCGGTGTTGGGCGGGATCTCGGGTTCGACGAGGACGATATGGAACATGACCGCCATTGTCATCGTTGGACCTGTGAGTTGAGCAACCGCTCGTAATCAAAAGTATCCCTTTGGTAGGTGTGCACTACCTCCTCGGTTCCTGTTCGCTACCTGTCTGGTGCTTTTCAGTTCAGCTCCGTGCGCGCCAGCACAGCGGCTGTGACGTGCGCGACACCCGCCTCGCGCAGTGCCAACGTAGCAGCATGCAGGGTGGCGCCCGTGGTCATCACGTCGTCGATCAGTACCACCCGCTGGCCGCGCAGGCTGGCTGCGTGGGCGGGTTCAACGGCGAAGGCGCCACGCAGGTTGCGCAGCCGCTGCGCCCTGGGCAGGCCGCTTTGTGCCTCGGTGGCGTGCAGGCGCAACAGCGTGTGGCCGTCTGCCTTGGCACCAGCCAGCTGCCTCGCCAGCAGGGCCGCCTGGTTGAAGCCCCGCTCGCGCAGGCGCTCGGTGGACAGGGGAACCGCCAGTACCCGGTCGGCCGCGTCCAGCGCCGGCTCCATCCAGGGTGTGCTGCGCATGAGGGTGGCCAAGGCCCTGGCCCACCCCGGATCGCCGCGAAACTTGAACTGCGTCAGGGCGTCGGTCCAGGGGTAGGCGTAGTCCACGGCGGCAATGCAGGCGTCGAAGCTGGGCGGGTTCTGCAGGCAGGCGCCGCAAACGTCAACCCCTGCGGGTACCCGAAGTGCACATCGCCGGCAACGCGTGGCGGGCTGGGCGAACCGCATCACGCAGGCGTTGCAGACACGCTGCGATGGCCATGCGTGGCACACGGCGCACTGGCTGGGCACTTTGTCCACCCAGGCGTGGAGGCGGCGTGAAATCCCTGGCAAACCCAAAAAGAGCATGAATCAATATACTCGCGCGTC
>NZ_QAIM01000369.1:0-18407 GCF_003061035.1 Acidovorax sp. HMWF018 | reverse complement strand
TCCCCCCACCATTGATCCTGTTGCCGCCGCCCGTTGGCATGCCGCAGCCCCGGCTGCGTCCCCCTGGCTGCACGAAGAAGTGGCGCGCCGCATGGAGGACCGGTTGCAGTGGATTCGTCAGGCACCCGCCTCTTGGTGTCATTGGGACCCCGTCCGCGGAGGGCTGCAGGCGCATGCTCTGGTGAGTGCTCGCTACCCGCAGGCGCGTTGCCAGGTGTACGAGACCAGCGCGCATTGCGAGCCTGTGGCGAGGCAGACATTGGCCAAGCCCTGGTGGAACCCCTCCCGCTGGGGGGCCGGGGCCTTGCAAATGGGGCCGCCGGCCGATGCCAGCGTGCAGATGTTGTGGTCCAACATGGCGCTGCACATGGCGGCCGACCCGCAAGACCTGATCGGTCGCTGGCATCGTGCTTTGGCGGTGGACGGCTATCTGATGTTCTCGTGTCTCGGACCGGACACGCTGCGCGAACTGCATGGCGTGTACGCCGCCATGGGGTGGCCGCCTGCAGGCCATGCCTTTACCGACATGCACGACTGGGGGGACATGTTGGTGCATGCCGGTTTTGCAGAGCCGGTGATGGACATGGAGCGCATCACGCTCACCTTTGCCACGCCCGAGCGGCTGGTTCAAGAGCTGCGCGAGCTGGGTGTCAATTTGCATCCTGATCGCTTTCCCTCATTGCGCGGACGGCGCTGGCGCGACAAGCTCTACCAAGTGCTGTCCGAGCGTCTGGCCGATCCGGGCCAGGAGGGTCAGTTGGCACTGACTTTTGAAATCATCTATGGCCATGCCTTCAAGCCTGCACCCCGGGTGCGCGTCAGTTCCAGCAGTGCGGTGTCGCTGCAGGACATGCGCGCCATGTTGCGCAAGGGTGGCACTGAGAGCTAACCTGTAACGGCGTGTCAATGACTTGGAACAAGGCACGCTACAATTCTTGGTTATTGAGATTTCGGGCATCTTCCCGCGCAATTTGGCAGGCTGTGCTTGTTGTGCCCAAGGCGCAACGTGTGCTGCAGCCGGCAGTCTTGTGAGCACTCACGGTGACGGGCTTGGTTTTTCGTTTTGCCACGGTGTCGGGTCAGCGCATTGACTGGCGTCTGGTTCGCAATTGTTCGGTCACGCCGACGCAATTGGGCTGGATGTACCTGTCGCTGTGTGTGGTGTCCCTGGGGATCGCGACATTCTTCTGGATGCTCGGCGCCCACCTGGTGATGCCCTTCGCTTGGCTCGAAATCGTGGCAGTAGGGATTGCATTCGCCATGTACGGTCGCCATGCGGCGGATGGCGAGAGGATTTCATTGCAGGGCTCGCGCCTTGTGGTGGAGCTGGAGACAGCAGGCAGGCTGGAGCGCGCGGAGTTTGACCGGAGCCGGGTTCGCGTAGAGCCCAAGACGGGAGACCATTCGCTGATCACGCTGTCTGCGCAGGGCCGTTCGGTGGAGGTGGGGCGCTATGTGCGCCCAGAGCTCCGACCGGCCTTGGCATCGGAGATCCGCATGGCCTTGCGCGCTGCCTGACCCCACGCAGGCGCGCGAAAGGGATTGGTTAAATTGAGGCTTAGAAGTAAGTGAGAACTATGAAGAGCATTTCCAACAAGCTGGCTTCTCTGCTGCTGATTGCCGGTGCATGGGTGGGCTCCGCAGCCCATGCCGTTCAGGACCTGCCTGGCGGCCCTGCAGTCAACCAGCTGAACCTGGCGCCGCCCGTCACCAAGATCGCAGAAGAGCAGCACTTTCTGCACTGGATGATGCTGATCATCTGCACGGTGATCTTTGTTGCAGTGTTCTCCGTGATGTTCTACTCGATCTGGAAGCATCGCCGCTCCAAAGGCGCGAAGGCTGCCAACTTCCACGAGTCGGTGACGGTTGAAGTGGTGTGGACCATTGTTCCTTTCATCATCGTGATCCTGATGGCCTTGCCCGCCACCAAGGTGCTGGTGGCCCAAAAAGACACCACCAACGCCGACCTCACGATCAAGACCACGGGCTACCAGTGGAAGTGGGGTTATGACTACATCACGGGCGAAGGCGAAGGCCTGGCGTTTATCTCCACGCTGGACAGCAGCCACCGCGTGATGTCCGACAGCGGCAACGTCAAGGACGCTCCCGCCAACTACCTGCTCAAGGTGGACAACCCCATGGTGGTGCCGGTCAACAAGAAGATCCGCATCATCACTACGGCCAACGACGTGATCCACGCCTTCATGGTGCCTGCCTTCGGCATCAAGCAGGACGCGATCCCTGGTTTCGTGCGTGACACCTGGTTCCGCGCCGAGAAGATCGGCGACTACTACGGCCAGTGCGCCGAGCTGTGCGGCAAGGAACACGCCTACATGCCCATCCACGTGAAGGTGGTGTCCGCTGAGGACTACACCGCCTGGGTGGCCGAACAAAAGAAGAAGGCCGCAGCCAAGCTGGACGACCCCACGAAGGTGTGGGCACTGGACGACATTCTCAAGCGCGGCGAGAAGGTGTATGCGGCCAACTGCGCCGCCTGCCACCAGGCCAACGGCAAGGGAGCTGGCCCCATCAAGCCCCTCGACGGCGCTGCCGTGGTGCTGGATGCCGATCATGCAAAGCAGATCCAGGTGCTGCTCAAGGGGCAGAACAACGGCGCCATGCCTGCATGGGCACAGCTGAGCGACACCGACATCGCCGCCGTGGTCACCTATACCAAGAACAACTGGTCCAACAAGACCGGCCAGCTGGTGCAGCCAGCTGAAGTTGTGGCCCAGCGTGGCAAGTAATCATCGCCCCATCGTATTGAGGAATTCACCATGAGCGCAGTACTCGACAACCACGGGCACGCTGGCGACCACGCACACGACGGCCACGACCACCATGGCCCCACCGGCTGGCGCCGCTGGGTGTTTGCCACCAACCACAAAGACATCGGTACGCTGTACCTGCTGTTCTCGTTCACCATGCTGATGGTCGGCGGCATCCTGGCCCTGCTGATCCGCGCCGAGCTGTTCCAGCCCGGCCTGCAACTGGTGAACCCCGAGCTGTTCAACCAGCTCACCACCATGCACGGCCTCATCATGGTGTTCGGCGCGATCATGCCGGCCTTCGTGGGCTTTGCGAACTGGATGATCCCGCTGCAGATCGGCGCCTCCGACATGGCCTTTGCGCGCATGAACAACTTCAGCTTCTGGCTGATGATTCCTGCCGCGTTGATGCTGGTGAGCTCGTTCTTCATGCCCGGTGGCGCTCCCGCTGCGGGCTGGACGCTGTACGCACCGCTGACGCTGCAGATGGGGCCCTCCATGGATGCCGGCATCTTCGCGATGCACATCCTGGGTGCCTCGTCCATCATGGGCTCGATCAACATCATCGTGACCATCCTGAACATGCGCGCTCCCGGCATGACGCTGATGAAGATGCCCATGTTCGCCTGGACCTGGCTCATCACCGCCTACCTGCTGATCGCTGTGATGCCTGTGCTGGCCGGTGCCATCACCATGACGCTGACGGACCGCCACTTCGGCACCAGCTTCTTCAACCCCGCCGGTGGCGGTGACCCGGTGATGTACCAGCACATCTTCTGGTTCTTCGGTCACCCCGAGGTGTACATCATGATCTTGCCGGCCTTCGGCATCATCAGCCAGATCGTGCCCGCGTTCAGCCGCAAGAAGCTGTTTGGCTATGCCTCCATGGTGTACGCCACCTCGTCCATCGCGATCCTGTCGTTCATCGTGTGGGCCCACCACATGTTCACGACCGGCATGCCCGTGACCGGCCAGCTGTTCTTCATGTACGCCACGATGCTGATCTCGGTGCCCACGGCCGTGAAGATCTTCAACTGGATCGCCACGATGTGGCGCGGCTCCATGACGTTTGAAACCCCCATGCTGTTTGCCGTGGGCTTCATCTTCGTGTTCACCATGGGCGGTTTCACCGGCCTGATCCTGGCCATGGCGCCCATCGACATCCAGCTGCAGGACACCTACTACGTGGTGGCCCACTTCCACTACGTGCTGGTGGCAGGTTCGTTGTTCTCCATGTTTGCTGGCGTGTACTACTGGCTGCCCAAGTGGACCGGTGTGATGTATTCCGAAACCCGTGGCCAGATCCATTTCTGGGGTTCGCTGATCACCTTCAACATCACCTTCTTCCCGATGCACTTCCTGGGCTTGGCTGGCATGCCCCGTCGTTATGCCGACTACCCCATGCAGTTTGCTGACTTCAACGCGATTGCCTCGGTGGGTGCGTTTGGCTTCGGTCTGATGCAGGTGTACTTCTTCCTGGCGGTCGTTGTACCTGCAATGCGTGGCAACGGCGCCAAGGCCCCCGCCAAGCCATGGGACGGTGCCGAGGGCCTGGAGTGGGAAGTTCCTTCCCCCGCGCCTTTCCACACGTTTGAGAATCCTCCCAAACTGGACGCCACTGCAACCCGCGTGATTGGCTGAACACCATGTCCATGACCCCCGAGCAAAAAAAGAGCAACCTGCGGCTGGCGCTGATTCTGGCGTCCGTGGCGGTGGTGTTCTTTGTCGGGTTCATGGTCAAGGTGGTGTTGCTGTCCCGCTGAAGCCACTGGCCCAACCCATGAGCCTGCACCGCGAAAACGCCAAGATGGTCGGCAAGCTGGTCGTGATTGCGGCCGGCATGTTCGCCTTCGGCTACGTGCTGATCCCGATCTACAAGCACATCTGCGAGATGACGGGCATCAACATCCTGTCGCTGTCCGAGCGGCAGGTGCCTGGCAACGGTGTGGCCGGCAAGGATGTGCGCGTACCTGCCAACACCCAGGTGGACAAGTCGCGCACCATCACCGTGGAGTTCGACGCGAACTCGCGAGGTCCCTGGGACTTCAAGCCGGCGCAGCGTTCCGTGCAGGTGCACCCTGGTGAACTGACGACGGTGATGTACGAGTTCCAGAACGTGCAGAACCGTCGCATGGCCGCTCAGGCCATTCCCAGTTACGCGCCCCGGCAGGCCGCTGCGCACTTCAACAAGCTGGAATGTTTTTGCTTCAATCAGTACACCCTGGAGCCCGGTGAAAAGAAAACCTGGCCCGTGGCGTTCGTGATTGATCCGAAATTGTCCAAAGACGTCACCACGATCACGCTGTCGTACACCTTCTTCGAGGTGGGCGGCAAGACACCGGCAGCTCCCGAATCGACGGCGGCGGTGGTGCTGCCCGCGCCCAGCTCTGCAGGCATGCAAGGAGCCGGGTCATGAGTGCGCCCCTGGAGCCATCGGCAGACGTCAAGCCCTCGCAACGCAAGGGCTCGTTGCTGCGCACAGTGCGTGCAGTGGCATGGTCGCTGATTGGCTTGCGCAAAGGCAGCGAGTACCAGCAAGATGTCGAAAAGCTCAATCCGATTCACATCATCGTGGTGGGATTGATCGCGGTTTTCTTGCTCGTCATTGGTCTGATCGGGCTGGTGAACTGGATTGTGTGAGTGTGTGTTGGCTGGTTCGTGCGAACAAATACTGAAAACAAAGATTTTGAGAATCAGGAGCTGAAATGAGTGCATCAACCCACGGCGGAACCCCGTACTACTATGTGCCCGCCGAGTCCCGCCACCCGGTGATGGCCGCGGCCGGTCTGTTCTTTGTGATCCTCGGCGCAGGCCAGTGGATCAATGGCCACGACTGGGGTAAATATTCTCTGGCCGTGGGGCTGGTGTGGTGGCTGTTCACGCTGTACCAGTGGTTCGGCGACGCGGTGCGTGAGAGCGAAGGTGGCCTGTATGGTCACAAGATCGATCTGTCGTACCGCTGGAGCATGAGCTGGTTCATCTTCTCCGAGGTGATGTTCTTCGGCGCGTTCTTCACAGCCCTGTGGTGGGCACGCTCGCACTCGGTGCCTGCTTTGGGCAGCCTGGACAATGCGCTGCTCTGGCCCGATTTCAAGGCCGTCTGGCCCAGCCTCGCCGCTGGCGCCACCGCTTCGCCGGCCGGCATCATCGAGCCCTTCCAGACGGTGGGCCCCTTCTGGCTGCCCACGATCAACACAGCGCTGCTGCTGACCTCCGGCGTGACGCTGACCATTGCCCACCACGCCCTGCGTGAAAACCAGCGTGGCAAGACCATCGGCTTCATGTGGGCCACGGTGCTGCTGGGTTTCGTGTTCCTGCTGGTGCAAGGTTATGAGTACTACCACCTGTACACCGACCTGAACCTCAAGCTCAGCTCGGGTGTGTTCGGCTCCACGTTCTTCATGCTTACCGGGTTCCACGGCTTCCACGTGTTCCTGGGCATGCTGATGCTGCTGGTGATTACGCTGCGCTTGCAAAAGGGCCACTTCACGGCTGACAAGCACTTTGGCTTTGAAGGTGCGGCCTGGTACTGGCACTTTGTGGACGTGGTGTGGCTGGGTCTGTACGTGCTGGTCTACTGGATGTAAGTCAGACCCGGACGCCATCAAAAAAAGCGCCTCGCGGCGCTTTTTTTGTTCCACCCTCTGCGTGCTGGCCAGTGGTGGCCTGTGATGGGCCCAAGCCCCCCAGGCTGCGGACCAAGCCCTCAGGTCAACGGGTGGCGGGCAGGCCGGTGGGCTGGATATATCCCAGCTGCCAGGCCACCAGAATGCACAAAAACAGCACGATGGACAGCCCGACACGCACCGCCAGCGCTTTGGCCATGTGGTTGCCCTTGCTCTTGTCGTCGCGCCCATTGCGCATCATGAAGAACAGGGCCGATGCCAGGCTGGCCAAAATGGCGAGGAACGCCAGCACTACGAGGTATTTCATGGAGCGCATTATCCTGTGACCCCCCTTCGTCGTCCTGTGGACCTGCGTTTTTGGCTCATTACCCTGGCTGCGGTGGTGGGCATGCTGGTCACCGCCTCTTTAGGGCGCTGGCAATTGTCGCGAGCCGCCCAGAAAGAATCGCTGCAGGCGATGCTGGATGCGCGCGCCACCTTGCCGGCCATTGATGGACGCGCGCTGACAGACCTGACTAACCAGACACCCGAGGCGCAACAGGCCCTTGTACACCGTGCTGTGGTGCTGCAGGGGCGCTGGTGGCCTGAGCACACGGTATATCTGGACAATCGGCAGATGCAGGGGCGCCCTGGGTTTTTTGTGCTCACGCCACTGCAGCTTTCTGGCGGGGGTGCTGGGGTGGTGCTGGTGCAGCGCGGATGGGTGGGGCGCAATTTCCAGGTCCGCACCCAGCTGCCTTCCGTGACCACGCCGGCTGATACCGAGGTGCGCGTTCAAGGCCGCGTGGCCCTGGCGCCCTCGCGGCTGTATGAGTTCCAAGGGGGCAATAGCGCACAGGGGTCTTCCCGCATCCGGCAAAATCTCGACTTGGCAGCGTTCCGTACCGAAACCGGTCTGGCGCTCGCCCCCCTTACGGTGTTGCAGACAGGCCCGGCAGGCGACGCGGGCGATGGCTTGCAACGCGACTGGTCTGTGGTCGGCGCAGGCGTCGAAAAACACTACGGTTACGCATTTCAATGGTTCGGGCTCTGCGGCCTGATAGCACTCCTTTATGTCTGGTTCCAAATCGTCCGACGGTTCATTCGCCCGCGCAGCCAGCCTGCCGCCTGATTCACAGGCGGGCGCCCGCGCAGAGCACCCGCTGGGGCTGACCGTGCACACCTTGCCCGAGGCGGGGGATGCGGTCGCCACCGTGCAGCGTGCGCGCCATGGGCGCTGGAAGATGCTGGGCGTGTTGCTGATCTGCGCGGCGCCGGTGGTTGCCTCGTACTTCACTTACTACGTGATCCGCCCGGAGGGGCGGCGCAATTACGGCGAGTTGATCAATCCCCAGCGCACGGTGCCTGCGCTCACGGCTTCCACGCTCGATGGGGGACCCGCCCGGCTGGAGTCCCTCAAAGGCCAATGGTTGCTGGTGAGCGTGGCCGGGGGCGACTGTGATCCGGCCTGCCAGAAGCACCTGTACCTGCAGCGCCAGCTGCGCGAGAGCCTGGGCAAGGAAAAGGACCGTGTGGACTGGGTCTGGCTGATCAACGACAACGCTTTGCCTCCGGCCGCCCTCACGCCCGCCCTGCAACAGGCCACCGTGTTGCGGGTGGACCCGAGTGCGCTCAAGGCCTGGCTGGAGCCTGCCCCGGGCCAGCAGCTGGCGGACCACCTCTACGTCGTGGACCCGATGGGCAACTGGATGATGCGTTTTCCGGCCGCCATGGACACCGGTGGCGCCGCCAAGGCCAAGCGTGACCTGGAGCGCCTGCTGCGCGCTTCTTCTTCGTGGGACGAGCCGGGGCGGCCGGTCAAGCCATGACCGATACCCAACCGCTATACGACCTGGCTCCAGTGCTCGAGCTGATGCTGCTCGGCCTGGTGATCGCCCTGGGGCCGCTGGTCTGGGTGTGGGCGCGTAACCGCCGCAGCTCTCCCATGCGGCGCCTGCAGGCGCTCACGGTGCTCACGTTGTTCCTCACGTTTGATCTGGTGCTGTTTGGCGCTTTCACGCGCCTGACCGACTCGGGCCTCGGTTGTCCCGACTGGCCCGGCTGCTATGGCAGTGCCAGCCCGGTGGGCGCCCGCGCCGAGATATCAGCCGCCCAGCAGGCCATGCCCACCGGCCCAGTGACCCACGGCAAGGCCTGGATCGAGATGATCCACCGTTACCTCGCCACGGGGGTGGGGGTGCTGATCATCGTCATCACTGTCTCCTCCTGGGTGCAGCTGCGGCGTGCCCAGCGCGATGGCGGGCAGGCGCCTCCGCTCAGTCCCTGGTGGCCTACGGTGACCTTGTTGTGGGTGTGCCTGCAGGGTGCGTTTGGCGCGCTCACGGTGACCATGAAGCTCTTTCCCGCCATCGTTACCTTGCACCTGATCGGTGGCCTGGTGCTGCTGGCCCTATTGTGTGTGCAGGCGGTACGACATACCCACAGTGCCCAGGGGCGCTCACCGGTGGCCCTGTCCCCCGCGCTGCGCTGGGGGCTGGCGGTGACCACGCTGCTGCTGGCCCTGCAGGTGGTGCTGGGGGGCTGGGTCAGCACCAACTACGCGGTGCTGGCATGCACCACCTTTCCTACCTGCCAGGGCAGCTGGTGGCCCGCCATGGACTTTGCGCAAGGCTTCCAGATCTGGCGCAAGCTGGGCCTGTTGCAAGACGGCAGCCACATCAGCTTTGCTGCGCTCACCGCCATTCACTACGTGCACCGCCTGATGGCCTATGTGGTGCTGCTGGCGCTGGGCCTGGTGGCTTGGCGCTTTCACCTCAGTGGCGTGTTGCCCACGCAGGCGCGGTGGATCGGCGGGCTGGCCTTGCTGCAACTGGTGACGGGTTTGTCCAACGTGGTGCTGGACTGGCCCCTGGTGGCGGCGGTGCTGCATACCGGCGGTGCCGCAGCTTTGGTGGTGGTATTGACCTGGGCCCTGGTGTCCAGCCGCGCAGCGCCCGCGCCCCGAGAGTTTTCCGCGCCCACGGGCGCATCGAGAGTATCTGCATGAGTGTTGCCCCCTCCGCCGTTGCTGCGCCGCCCTCGCGGTTCCAGCAGTTTTATGCGCTGACCAAGCCCCGCGTGGTACAGCTCATCGTCTTTTGTGCGCTGATCGGCATGGTGCTGGCCGTGCCCGGCCTGCCCAACGCTGCGCAACTGGGCCACATGGCGCTGGCCTGCCTGGGCGTGTGGTTGGTGGCGGGTGCTGCAGCCGCGTTCAACTGCATCGTCGAGCAAGGCATTGACGCCAAGATGAAGCGCACCGCCTGGCGGCCCACGGCCAAGGGCGAGCTGTCCAACGCGCAGACCCTGCTGTTCTCGGCCGTACTCTGTGCCGCAGGCTCCGTGCTGCTGTATGTCTGGATCAACCCGCTGACCATGTGGCTCACCTTTGCCACCTTTGTGGGTTACGCGGTGGTCTACACCGTGATCCTCAAGCCCTTGACGCCCCAGAACATCGTCATTGGCGGCGCCTCGGGGGCCATGCCTCCGGTGCTGGGTTGGGCGGCCATGACCAACGATGTAGGGCCCGAGGCGCTTATCCTCTTCCTCATCATCTTTTTGTGGACGCCACCGCATTTCTGGGCGTTGGCCCTGTACCGGGTGGAGGACTACCGCAAGTCTGGCCTGCCCATGCTGCCGGTCACGCACGGCAACGAGTTCACGCGGTTGCAGGTGTTCTTGTACACGCTGATCCTGCTGGCCGGGTGCATGATGCCATTCATCTACGGTATGAGTTCCTGGATCTATCTGGTTGCTGCCGTGCTCCTCAGTCTGGGTTTCTGCGGCTACGCGTTCGCGCTGTGGCGCAATTATTCGGACGCTCTGGCCCGCAAGACCTTCCGCTTCTCCCTTATCCACCTGAGCGTGCTGTTTGCTGCACTGCTGGTGGACCACTATGTGCTGTGATGATCTCCATGCAGAAACGAAATGCTCTTCAATTGATAGCGGCGAGTGCAATATCCATATGCGCTACAGGCCTCCTGGGTGCATGTTCCGAGAAAAAGGCCGAATTCCGCGGCGTGGACATCACCGGCGCTGAGTACGCCCGCGACATTCCCTTGACTGACCACAACGGCCAGCCACGCCACATCAAGGACTTTGCCGGCAAGGTGGTGGTGGTGTTCTTCGGCTACACCCAGTGCCCCGACGTGTGTCCCACGTCGATGCAGGAGCTGGCCGAGGTCAAGCAGATGCTGGGCAAGGACGCAGGCCGTCTGCAGGGCATTTTTGTGACGGTGGACCCGGAGCGCGACACGCCCGAAGTGCTCAAGGCCTACATGGCCAATTTCGACCCCAGCTTCTTGGCGCTGCATGGCACACCCGAGCAGCTGGCCGCCGTCGCCAAGGACTTCAAGATCTATTACAAGAAAGTCGATGGCAAGACGCCCACCAGCTACACCATGGACCACTCTGCAGGTAGCTACGTGTACGACCCCGCAGGGCGCCTGCGGGTCTACAACCGCTATGGCAGCGGCGCACAGGCCCTGGCGGCCGATGTGAAGGTGTTGTTGGCCGAGGCCGGTGGCTGAGCCCCTCCAGCCCCTGAGTGACCCGGGGCCTGTGCCAGGTCGCCGTTATGCGAGGCACCGTGCGGGCCCGCACTTGCTCTGGTGCTCTCGGGCCTTATTCGGCCTTGATGCCCCGCATCGCAATCACGCCGCCCAGCAGATTGGTGTCGGCCTTGATGCGGTTGGCCAGGCCTTCGGGAGACGAGCCCACCGTCTGCCACCCTTGCTGGAACAGCTTGCTGCGCACGTCTTCGCTGCGGGCGATCTCGCTGATCAGAGCGGCCAGCTTGGCCTGGATGGGCTTGGGCATGGTGGAAGGCGCTGCGAAGGCGTTCCAGATTTCCAGGTTGAAGTTGCTGATGCCTGCCTCGGCCAGGCTCGGCACCTCGGGTGCCAGCGGGCTGCGCCCAGAGGAGGTCACGCCGATCGCGCGCAGCTTGCCCGCACGCACCTGGGCTTGTGCCAATGCCGGGGGCAGCAGCGCCATCTGCAGCTGGCCGCCCAGCATCGCGTTGGCCACCTGCGGATAGCCAGGGTAGGGCACATGCACGGGGTTGATGTTGCTGCGCGCCTTGAGCAGCTCGGTGCCGATGTGGCCCACCGTGCCCACGCCTGGCGTGCCGTAGCTCCACTTGTCACCACCATTGCGTGCTGCCACGAAGAAGTCGCGGGCACTGCTGTTGGCGGCCACGCCGGGCTGGTTGACGGGTGCAGTCAGAATCAGCGGTGAGGTGCCAATCAGGCTCAGCGGTGCCAGGTCCTTGATCGGGTCATACGGAACCGCCGGGTTCAGCAGCTTGGCAATCGTCATGTTGCCGTTGATCATCAGCCCGATGGTGTGATCGTCACGGGCCTTGGCCACTGCGTCGGCGCCAATGTTGCCGCCTGCGCCCACCTTGTTGTCCACGATCACAGGCTGGCCCAGGGCCTTGGACAGGGGTTCCGAGAACGTGCGTGCCGTCAGGTCCGGCGACGAGCCCGCAGGAAAGCCCACGATGATCTTCAGCGGCTTGGTGGGCCAGGCCAGCGGCGCGGGCGCAGTGGCAGCAGCCTTGCCGGCGCTTTGCGCCAGGGCCCAGGGGGATGCGGCAGCCAGCGCGATCAACAGCGAAGCACGGCGGGAAACACGGCCAGGAAAGGCGGGACGTGAGGGCATGGGGTGCAATCTCCTTGAAGAATATTCGGGGGCCCAAACGACGCGGGGCCCCAGAACTGGGGCCCCGCGAGGCAACTTCTGCAGCCGGGGATATTAACCCCGCTGCCCGGACCGGTCAGGCGTATTCGGCCAGGGCCTTTTTCATCTTCTTCATGGCAGCCACTTCGATCTGGCGAATGCGCTCGGCGCTCACGCCGTACACCGCCGCCAGGTCGTGCAGCGTCATGCCGCCGCTGCCGTCGTCATTGACCTTGAGCCAGCGCTCTTCCACGATGCGGCGGCTGCGGTCGTCCAGGCTGGCCAGTGCGTTGGCAATGCCGTCGGTAGCCAGGGCGTCGCGTTGGCGCGACTCGATCATGGCCGTGGGCTCGTGCGATGCATCGGCCAGGTAGGCAATGGGGCCAAACGCCTGCTCGCCATCGTCGGCGGGGGCCGGGTCCAGCAATACGTCGCCACCCGCCATGCGGGTTTCCATTTCGATGACTTCTTCGCGCTTCACATTGAGCTGCGCGGCCACGGCGTCGATCTCATGGTCCGACAGGGTGTCGCGGTGCGTGGCGGCATCGGCGGCCGATGCATCGGCCTTGAAGCCCTGCTTCATGGAGCGCAGGTTGAAGAACAGCTTGCGCTGCGCCTTGGTGGTCGCCACCTTGACCATGCGCCAGTTCTTCAGGATGTATTCGTGGATCTCGGCCTTGATCCAGTGCATGGCGTAGCTCACCAGGCGCACGCCCTGGTCGGGGTCGAAGCGCTTGACGGCCTTCATCAGGCCCACATTGCCTTCCTGGATCAGGTCGCCATGGGGCAGTCCGTAGCCCAGGTACTGGCGTGCAATCGAAACCACGAGGCGCAGGTGCGACATCACCAGCCGGCCGGCGGCGTCCAGATCGTTGTTGTCCTTGAGCTGGCGTGCGTAAGTCTGCTCTTCTTCGTGCGTGAGCAGGGGCAGGCGGTTGACGGCCGAAATGTAGGCGTCCAGATTGCCCAAGGGGGGCACCAGCGCCCAGGGATTGGCGGGCGCCAGAGACATCGTCGCGGTTCCAGATTGAATGTTCATTCCGGGAATCCTTTCCTCTAAGCCATGATATTAGCACTCTCTATGATTGAGTGCTAAGCCCGGAGTTCCCGTCGGGTTGCTCATTGATACCGTTGGACTTTTTTGAGTCAAATTGCCATCAAGCGCTAGTGTTTCATGCCTGTGAAGCTATAAAAATCATAGTAACGGGCGGTCGCTGCAATATCTTCAGACGGTCAGATCCACCTGCTGCACTGTGCCCACGCTGCCGTTTTCCCGCAGGTAGGCGCTGGTGGAGCGCACGGTGCCCAGGCTGGCGTTGTCGGCGGCGCGCAGGGCAAAAGGGGTGGCGACGGCGTTGGTGGAGAGTGCGCCCACGCCCACGTCGGCCAAGGTGCGCAGGCTGCCGGCGCCCTCGGCGCCCTCGGCGCCATCCGCCGATGGAGTCCACACCTGCAGCTGCTGAAAGACCGGGTCCGCCTCGTCAATCCAGCCGTTGCCGTCGCTGTCATAGGCGGCCAGTTCGGCAAAGCCGTTGCCGGTGCCGGGGCCGAACAGCTCCCGGCCGTTGTCGATGCGGCTGTTGTGGTTCAGGTCCAGGGCCAGGTAGCCCCGGTTGCCTGAGAGCAGGGGCACGTTGTCGGTCTGGCCGTCGCTGTCCAGGTCGAACTCAAAGCGCAGGTCCTGCAACTGCGCGGCCGAGCCGTCGAAGTTGATGACCAGCGGGTCTACCGCCACAGCGTCGCCCAGGCGCAGGCTGAACGATGATTCCTGGCGGTAGCTGCGCTGCATATCCAGCTGCAGGCTGAAGCGGATTTCCCGCCCGTCGGCGGTGCGCACGGTGCCCTGGGTGGCAAACTGGGTGCTTTCGGTTTCTACGACCACTTCGCGTTGCTCCACCAGCAGGCCCCACCCGGCACGGGGACGGCCTGCATCGGCGGTCGGCGTTGTCGCGGGGCGGCTGGCGGGTGGGGAGGGTGCGGGATCCGTCTGGCCGGTGTACACCCGCACCTGCACACCCGTCATGCGGGCAATCAGGTCGCGGATCATGGCGAGCTGGGGTGTCAGGCCGTCGCTGGGGCTGCTGCCGGGCGCGGCATCTGCGGCATGGGTGGGGTCGATGGCCTCCTGGGCGGCGCGGGCCACGCGTGCAGCGCTGGAAATTTGTACGGCCGGGCTCGCTCGGGTAAGGCCAGGGGCGCTGGTGGGGCGGCGCTCGCCGACCCAGGCTTCAAAGCGGCTGCTTTGGGTGTCCACGCGGCTGGCAACGTGCTGGGCCTGCATCTGCAGGGCGGACGATTCAATCTTCATGGGACACCTCCAGGGCTTCCACACAGAGATATCGACGCCATGGAAAGAGAACTTGAATGTTGCCTTGCCCTTTTTCCTTGTTTCCTTTCGCCGGGTACCCGATGGCTGGCGTGGTGGCAGTCTCCGCCCCCCAGCTACACCTCTTGCCGCACCCGGCTTTCAAAGTCTTCGAGCGTCAGCGGGCGGCCAAACAGGTAGCCCTGGAAAGCCTGGCAGCCATGGGCCAAAAGAAATTGGTAGTGGGCGGTGGTCTCCACCCCCTCGGCGATCACGGACAGGCCCAGGCTGCCTGCCAGCGCGATGATGGAGCGGGCGATGGCCGCGTCGCTGGCGTCCAGCAGCACGTCGCGCACAAAGCCCTGGTCTATCTTGATCTGGTCCAGTGGCAGGCGCTTGAGGTAGCTGAGCGACGAGTAGCCCGTGCCAAAGTCGTCCAGCGAAAACCCCAGGCCATGGGCCTTGAGGGCGCGCATGGTGGCGATCACGCTGTCCACGTTGTCCAGCAGCAGGCTTTCGGTCAGCTCCAGTTTGATCTGCGCGGGGTTGGCGCCGGTCTGCTGCACCAGCGCCAGCACCTGGGCCACAAAGTCGTCTTGCAGAAACTGGCGTGCGCTCACGTTGATGGCAAGGCTCAGCTGCGCAAACTGCGGGTCTTGTTGCCAGCGGGCCTGCTGGCGCAGGGCGGTTTCCATGACCCAGTGCCCCAGTGGCAGGATGAGGCCCGATTCTTCCGCCAGCGGAATGAACTCCGACGGCGGCACCATGCCCTGGACCGGATGCTGCCAGCGCACCAGGGCCTCTGCGCTGGTCACGCGCCCCTGGCTGTCCACCTGCGGCTGGTACAGCAGCAGGAACTGCGCGCGCCGCAGGCCGTTGTGCAGCTCGGTTTCCAGCAGGGCGCGGCGGTTCACGGCCTGCTGCATGTCGGGGTCAAAAAAGCGCAGTGTGTTGCGCCCGGCGTCCTTGGCACGGTACATGGCCATGTCGGCCTGCTTGAGCACCTCGTCCACCGAGTCGCGCTGGTGATTGAGCAGGGTCACGCCGATGCTGGCGGTGAAGTGGTGTTCGTGCCCCGCCAGCTCGTAGGGCTGGCGCAATTGCGCCAGGATCAGCTCGCCCAGCGTGCGCGCCTGCGCGGCGGCCTCGGGGGCGTCGCTGCTCAGGTTC
This sequence comes from Acidovorax sp. HMWF018, assembly GCF_003061035.1. Taxonomy (NCBI): domain Bacteria; kingdom Pseudomonadati; phylum Pseudomonadota; class Betaproteobacteria; order Burkholderiales; family Comamonadaceae; genus Acidovorax; species Acidovorax sp. HMWF018. Next base: position 2,877 of record NZ_QAIM01000369.1, on the reverse strand, counting down.
TGCAGCACCACCACAAACTCGTCACCTCCGAGGCGGGCCACGGTGTCCTGCTCGCGCACACAGCTGCGCAGGCGCTGGGCAACGTCCTTGAGCAGCAGGTCGCCCACCTCGTGGCCCCGGGTGTCGTTCAGGGTCTTGAAGTTGTCCAGGTCCACAAACAGCACGGCCGTGGTGAGGCCCGAGCGCGCGCCGTTGACCAGCACCTGCTGCAGCCGGTCCACCAGCAGGCGGCGGTTGGGTAGTTGTGTGAGTGCGTCGTAGAACGCCAGGTAGCGTGCCTCGTCCTCGGCGGCCTTGCGGCCCGAGATGTCGATGTCGATGCAGAACATCTCGGGCGGGTGCCCCGGCACCTGGATGTAGGCATGGCTGGAGAACACATGCACCGGCGTGCCGTCCTTGCGCTGCAGTTGCAGCTCGCCCGCCGGGATCACCTCGCCGGTGGCGAACATGTGCTGCATGTGTGCTCGCACGCCGTCGCGCATGGGCGGCGGGATGATGAGGTCGAGCAGGTTGCCGCCCAGGGCTTCTTCGGCCGTGTAGCCGTACAGCTGCTCGGACGCCTGGTTCCAGTAGCTGGTGGTGCCGTCCTGCAGGTAGCCTTGCACCGAGATGGACGGAATATTGCGCAGCAGCGAGCGAAAACGCAGCTCGGACTCGCGCAGCGCACTTTCAGCCTGCTTGCGCTTCGTGATGTCGCGGGCGAGGAACACCACAGCCGCCTGGCCACCCACCTGCACGCCCAGGGGCTGGGTGCGTCCTTCGAACTGGCGCAGCCCTGACAGGGTCTGCAGCTCGTATTCCACGCTGTGGGTCTGGCCAGACTGCAGCGTGTCCCGGATGAGCGCCATGAACCGTTCTGCCTGCTCGGCGGGCAGCACATCGTGCAGCCGTTTACCTACCAGCTCGGGGGCGCTGGCGACCAGGGTGGCGTCGTTGGGGGACAGTACCTCCACATACCGGCCCTGGGCATCCAGCACCAGCAGCACATCGGGGATAGCCTGGGTGATGGCATGCAGGCGGGCTGCCGTGCCAGTGAGTGCACGCTCGGTGGCCATGCGTTGCTCCACATCGTGCAGCAGCAGGCCCAGCACCACAGTGGCTGGGGTGAAGGTCAGCAGATAGGGCAGGGCCAGCGTCTGGTTGATGCGCTGCACGGCCTCGGCGGGCAGCAGCTGAAACAGCGCGATCACCGCCGTGTGCAGCAGCAGCCCGAACAGCGCGAGGGGGATGGGCTCCACCCCCAGCCGCCCCCGGGCGCGGCCCTCGCGGTACACCAGCCCCATGGCTGTGCACAGCACGATCACCATCAGCCCCACCTCGGCACCCGCGCCCCCCAGCCACAGGCGCCCAGTGGCCGCCATCAGCGCCGCAATGCCCGCCACCAGCGGGCCGCCAAACAGGCCGGCCATGCTCAGCACTACCGAGCGCGCGTCAAAGATCACGCCCGGCATCAGCACCACCGGGGTGAGCATGCCCACCACGCAGATGCCGCCGAAGATCAGCCCCGAAAAGACCTGGCCCACCCACGGGTGCTGGCGCCAGAAGCGGATGTTGAACCCATGCAGAAAGCACAGCGCCAGCAGCAGCGCAACGCCTTTGACCAGCTCAATGAACATGGGCCTCCGTGCTTTCCGAGGGGAAAGCCCATGATGGAGGAAACGTTGCGATCCGTAAACGTGTAAATGGCCCCGGATGGGGCCATTGCTCACAAGGTTGAGGGGAGATCGCGAGGCTCAGCTCAGCAAAGCCTGGGCAAATTCGCGGGCGTTGAAGGTTTCCAGGTCTTCGAGCTTTTCGCCCACACCGATGAAATACACCGGGATGGGGCGTTCCTGCGCGATGGCGGCCAGCACGCCGCCCTTGGCCGTGCCGTCCAGTTTGGTGACGATCAGGCCGGTGAGCTGCAGCGCATCGTCAAACGCACGCACCTGGGCCAGCGCGTTCTGGCCGGTGTTGCCGTCGATCACCAGCAGCACCTCGTGCGGGGCGGTGGCATCAGCCTTGGTGACCACGCGGCGGATCTTTTTCAGCTCCTCCATCAGGTGCAGCTGCGTGGGCAGGCGGCCGGCGGTGTCCACCAGCACCACGTCCTTGCCGCGCGCCTTGCCGGCGGTTACGGCATCAAAGCTCACGGCGGCAGGGTCGCCGCCTTCCTGGCTCACGATCTCGACCGTGTTGCGGTCGGCCCACACGCCCAGCTGCTCGCGGGCAGCGGCGCGGAAGGTGTCGGCGGCGGCCAGCAGCACGGCGGCGCCTTCGCCCGCCAGGTGCTTGGTGAGCTTGCCGATGGAGGTGGTCTTGCCCGCGCCGTTCACGCCAGCCACCATGATCACGGTGGGCGTGTGCTCGCCAATCACCAGGGCTTTTTCGAGCGGGCACAGCAGGTCGGCCAGCGCGTCGGCCAGCAGGCCCTTGACTGCCGCAGGGTCGGTGGTCTTGCTGTCCTTCACGCGGCGCTTGAGGTCCGTCAGCAGGTGCGTGGTGGCTTTCACGCCGGTGTCGGCCATCAGCAGGGCCTCTTCCAGCTCCTCATACAGCGCGTCGTCAATCTGGGTGCCGGTGAAGACGGTGGCAATGCTGCTGCCAGTCTTGCGCAGGCCCGCCTTGAGGCGGTCCAGCCAGCCTTTGCGTTCAGGCGCCGGGGCAGTAGGCGCAGCCGAGGTTGCAGATGCTGCCACTGGCGCAGGCGGTGGTGTGACGGGCGTGGGTGGTGCAACCGGCGCAGGTGCAGCAACGGAAATCGGGGGCGCCACGGGGAGCAATGCAGGGCTTGCAACCACTGGAGCAGCGGCGGGCGCCGTGGCTGCCGGTGCTGCAGGGGGCGGTGGTGTGACGGCCGGTGCCACCGGAGGCATCGCCACGGGCGCTGGCGGGGTC
>NZ_QAIM01000368.1:0-16730 GCF_003061035.1 Acidovorax sp. HMWF018 | reverse complement strand
CGGCCGCCTGCCCAAGGTGACCGACACCGTGCAGTGGGAGGACTGGAAGCTGGAAGTGGTGGACATGGATGGCAAGACCATCGACAAGATCCTGGCCACGCGGCTGACGCCCGAGGAAAAAGCCGAGTCTGACGAGAACGGCGCGGGCTGATCGAACCCGCCGGGGGGACTGCTTGCCGGCAAGCCCCCTCCCCTCGTCTACCTCAGGACGGCGAGGGCTCGCCGTCCACAAACACGGTCAACACGCCGGTGTAGCCGTACAGATGGTGGTGGGCGATCTCGCCGCCCGCAAAAAAACCGGCCAGTGGCACATCGCCCAGCGCATGGCGCACGATCTGCAGCTCCGCGCTGGGCCCGCCAAAATGCGGCCCGCCCCGGCCCGAGCAGCTCACATAGATCGCGCCGCAAATGCGCCGCCCCGTCTGGGGTTGCGCTCCAGCATGTCCGGCAACGCCCGGCGCTGCGGCCAGTTCCCCTGGCGCGCCGGACGCCACCATGGGCGCGGGTTCCAACTCCTCCGGCGATAGTTCCTCGCGGATCTCGGCGCAGATGCGCATGAGGTCCGCCCGCGCGGCCGCCACGTTGCGCTGGCAGAACGCCAGGTGCATGCCGGGCTCCACATGGTCGGCCAGGGCCACACCCCGGCGGGAGCCGTCCAACCCCAGGATATGGCGCACGCGCGTGTCGGTGCCAAAGTGGCCCGTGCGGCGCTGGCCCTGTGGCTGCTCCCCCGCACTGACCAGTCCGGCCAGCGTGGCGCGCACCTTGCGCAGGGCAGGCTGCGGGTCGCCACCGTCGAGCGACACCTGCAGCGTATCGAGCAGCACATCCAGCGCCGGCTCGCCATCCAGCGCAAGCACCACGTTCTCCTGCGCGGCCGTGATGGTGTGCAGCGCGCCCACGGGCTGGCAGCCCTGCGTGACGCGCGACACCAGCGACACACCCGCGCCAAACGCCACGCCCGAGAGCCCCCCGTCAAACACCCCGCTGGCACCGCCCTGCCCGGCCATGTTGCCGTCGCCGCCCACGGCAAACTGCACGCTGGCCGTGCGGCTGGCGCTGAGGCCGCCAAACAGGTAGCCGGTGTCAGTGCGCGCGGCCATCTCGGTCAGCAGTTCGGCCAATTCCGGCGTGTGGCCGTCGGCATGCACCAGCGCTGTGTGGGCCACAAAGCCTGCGCCGGCATGCGGCGCGTGGGCGGGCAGCGGCGCCACGCCAGAAAACACGCGGTACTGGTCGGCCGGCACATCGAACAGCATGACCGACAGAGCCGGCTCGTCAAAGTACTCGGCATTGTTGGCCGACACGCCCACGCCCACGGTACCGCTCCAATCGGTCACCTCGGGCAGTTCGCTGCTCAGGTAGTCGAGCAGCGCCTGGGCCTCGTTGGCATAGTGGTCGGTGATGTACAGCAGGCCCAGGGTGGGCGCCGACGCGTAGTCAGGCAATGCCATCTGGGCGCGCAACTGCGCCAGTACCAGCGCAGCGGCCATGCGCCACTGCGGGTGGGTGGCATGGCCGGTGGGGAAGAGTTTCATGGTGATGGTCTCCAGGCCTGGGCGGGGGTGGGGCAGTGCCGCGCCATCTGCGGGCTGCCACACCGGCCCGCTTTGGCGTCAGCCCGCTCGCTTGCGTGCCGCAGGGCTGCGGGTGCTGCCGGCCTTTTTAGCGGCGGGTTTCGTGGTGGTTTTGCGGGCTGCGGGTTTCTTGGCGGCAGCGGCCTTCTTGGCAGTGCCCGCTGAGGACGCGGCGGCGCGCTTGGCGCCGCCCTGCATGGTCTGCATGCCCTTGGCGGCAAACTGGCTGGCCATGCCGGTCGCCGTCTTGAGGGCTTCCTTGGCCAGGCCGGTGGCCATGTTTTTGGTGGTGTCGATGGCAGTCTGCTTGGCCGCGTCCTTCATGGCATTGGTGGCAATCTGCTGGAACTGGCTCGTGAGCGCGCCCCACCACTGCATCGGGTCCACCACGGCAGGCTCGGCGGCCGCCGCTGTCTTGCCCTTGGCTTTGCCTTTGGCGGGTTGAGGGGCGGGCTCGGTGTCAGCAGGCTCCTCCTCGGACTCGTCGGCAGCGCTGGCGCGGCCGGTCACGCGGGCGGCAGCACCCGCCACGGCCTCGGCGGCTCCGGTCACCGTGTCAGCGGCTTTTTGCACGCCGCTCATCACCGTGTCGGCGGTCTTGAGCTTGAAGGCGTTGGCCACATCGCCCATGCTGAAGTTCATGCCCTTGAGCGTGGCCAGGGTCATCTTCTGCACCTCCAGCGCCTGGATGGTGGCGGCCAGCGCGCGCGAGTTCTGCTCCAGCCAGAACTGCACGGCCTTGAGCTCGTCGATGCGCTTTTCCAGCTCTTCGACGCTGATGGTGGGCGCCACCCAATTGCTGAGGTTGGGCAACTGCGGAATGCTGCTGGACGCCCCCTTGGCAAGGCTTTGCAAAAAGTCAAAACCGGGGACGAATTTGCCGAAACCGAAGTTGGATGTGTCGCTCATGGCCGCTCCGCAAGAGGTGGGTCGTGAGAACCTGCTGAAGGTTCTGAGGAGTCACAGCTTACTCCAATGCGTTGCGCCCGCGAAGGCGCTGCGGCGGCTGTCACCTCAGTGTTTATGCCCATCCATCATGCTGCCCGCCGTGGCGCCACCGGGTGCAGCGGTGCCCACCGGCAGCGTGAGGTTGAGCTTGCTTTCCACGCCCTTGGCGTCCTGGAACACCAGGGTGATGGGCACCGCGCTGTCCTTGGCCAGGGGTGCCTTCAGGTCCAGCAGCATGATGTGGTAGCCCCCGGGCTTGAGTTCCACCGTCTTGCCTGCGGGCAGGTCCAGCGTAGGCACCGCACGCATCTTCATGATGTCGCCTTCCATCTTCATCTCGTGCACCTCGGCAAGGCCGGCAGCGGGCGACTCGGCACGCACCAGGCGAGCACCGTCCTTGGCGGTCAGGCGCATGAATGCGCCCGTGGCCTTCTGGCCCTGCACGCTGGCACGCGCCCAGGCGCCTTCGACCTTGACGGCGGCGGTCTGGGCCCATGCAGGGGCACTCAGCAGTGCGGCAAAGACGGCAGCGGTGTGAAGCAGTTTTTTCATGGTGAATGTCTTTCGGTTTGCGAGAGAAGAAAGGGAAGCGGCAACAGACTCTGGGTCCGACTGTCAATGATTGTGGGCAGCGGCGCCACCGGTGAGCAGAATCTCCAGCGCTGCGGCAGGGGACTTCAGGTCCGACAGCTGCTGGCCCGCCTTGGGCACCTCGGTCCAATCGTTGCGGCCCTCGGTGCAGACCTGGCGCACCGGCCAGTACACGGTGCCGGCGTGCTCCGGCGCCTGGGCCACGAGCACAAACTCGTCGTAGTGCGCGCTTTGCAACATGTCGTCCGGCGTCTTGGCCGTCCAGGTGATGCGCACCACGTCTTCGGTGATGCTGCGGCCGTGGCTGGTGTAGGGCTGGGCCAGCTTGTCGCGCTGCACCTCCAGCGTCCAGCCCGGCTTGGGCATGGGGCGCGCACCGCGCATGCCTGCAGGGATGTCCACCACGACCTGCCGCGTGGGCGACGCGCCGCAGCCGTGGCCGACCTTGAACGCGGCCTTGTAGCTGGCGCCGGCCGGGGCCACCTGGTATTCGAGCACCACATGGGCAGATGCAGTGCCAAACAGGGCTGTAGCGCTAGTCAAACATGCGGCAGCAGCTATCTTTTTCATAGTATTCAGAGACATGGGATATTTTCCTTTCAGAGGCTTACCTTCAGCTCGGCCATGTAGCTGCGCTGCGGGTAGGGGTGGAAGTTCCAGAACTGGTAGTTGTTGAGGTTGTCGATGCCCACGGCGGCGCTGACCGCTTTGGTGATCTGGTAGCGCACGCGCACATCGGTGGTGAAGTAGCGGCTCGCGCCCTGGTAGGCAAAGCCGTTGGGGTCACTGTTGTCGAGCGTGCTGTACTGCTTGCCGCTGTAGCGCGCGCCCAGGGTGTACGACCACTTGTCATCGGGCCGGTAGGTGGCCACCGCAGTGGCGCGCCACTCGGGGATGCGGGGCTGCCATTGGCCGACGCTGGCCGGGAACTTGTCGTTGCGCGTGATCTTGGAATCCGTCCAGGTCAGGCTGCTGCCCAGCTCCAGCCCGCGCACAAAGACGTTGGCGGCCTGGTACGACAGCTCAATGCCCTTGGTACGGATGTCATCCACGTTCTGCACGTTGGTCACATTGGGTGTGACGAGCACATTGGTTTGCGAGTACAGCGCGTCCTTCGTGCGCTCAAAAAACGCGGTCAGGCGCAGCAGGCCATTGCCCATGTCCCGCTCGGCGGTCAGCTCGGTGGTCCAGCTCTTCTCGGGTTTCAGATGGGGGTCGTTGTTGATGAGCGTGCCACTGCCGTTGATGCCGCCCTGGTACAGCTCGGCCACGGTGGGCATGCGCACGGCGCGTCCGGTGGAGGCCTTGAGCACCCACAGGTCATTGGCCTGGTAGGCCACGGCAGCCTTGGGCGAGACATAGGTCTCGTTGCGCTCGGGGTGGCTCAGCGTGGTGGTGGCGTTGCCGGTATGGCCATTGCTGGCGCTCCAGCGCTCGGCGCGGGCGCCCAGCACGGCCTTCCACCGTGGCGCGATCTTCCACGTGTCTTGCGCCCACAGGCCCAGCAGTTGGGTGTCGCCGTTGAAGGCCTGGTTGCGGGCGCCTGCATCACCGCTGATCCAGTTCGTCGTAGCGTTTTCGATAGTGCGCAGTTGGTAGCTGTCGCGCTGCAGGCCAAAGTCCACGATGTGCGTGCCCTGCAGCCCATCGGGCCGCCAGCTGCCCTTGGCGGCCAGCGTGTTCCAGCCCGTGCCCTTGCTGTTGACGATGCGCCCTGCACCACCGTTCAGCGCGGCAGGCAGCGCCACGGTAGCAGCGCGCAGGGTGTCGGTCTGGTAGTCGTACAGGCTGGCGGCCACCTCCCAATCAAACACGCCCTGCGTGCGGCTCTTGACCGACAGGCCGTGCATGAAATGTGTGAGGTCTTCGTTGGACACATTGAAGTCCGTGGGCGCGAGCGCAAACGAGCGGCCATTGATGTTGACCGTGCCGCCGTACACCGCATTGCCATTGGCATCGCGCAGGTAGCTGGTGGGCCGCCCCTCGGATGCGTTGTGCCACCAGCCGAAGGTGTAGGCGGCGCGCACGGTGGGCGAGAAGTCGTAGGCGATCTTGGCCTTGATGTGGTCTTGCTGCGTGTGGTACTGGGTGGCCGTGCCCAGCAGGTACCAGGGCTGGTTGCTGCGGTTGTTGCCCAGCACTGCGCCCGTCACCGGCGTACCCGCATTGCCCACGGTCCCCGCAAACACGAGGCGCGTGGGGAAGGTGAGCGGCTGGCCTTCGCTGTCGGTCTTGTTGAAGTTCAGGAACCACGACCAGTCGCCATTTTTGTTGCCCACCGAGGTACTGACCTGCTTGCCGCCGTAGGTGCCGTTGGTGTTGTACAGGTCAAAGGGCTGGTGTTGATAGCTGACCTGCCCGTGCGCCTCGAACTTTGTCGGCATGCGCGTGACGTAGTCCACCACCGCACCCACCGAGTTGCCTGCGTAGGCGGCCGAAAACGGGCCGTAGAGCACGTCCACGCGCTCAATTTCTTCCGGCGTGACCAGCATCCAGCGTGGCGCGTTGGTGGGGCCGTTGCCCAGGTAGTTGCTCAGCAAAATGCCATCGGCAAACACCATGGACCGCGCCGGGTTGCCCGTGCCCGAGGCGCGGGTGGACAGCACGGCGTGGTTGTAGTCGCCGATATAGCGCTTGCGCACCAGCAGACTGGGCAGGTACTTGAGGGCGTCTTCGCTGTCGGTGGCGTTGATCGCATGCTCGATCTGCTCGCGCGTCACGCCCTCGATGGTGGTGGGGATCTGCGTGGGCAGCGAGGTGGGCTGGCCGCCGGTGATGGTGACCACGCCCAGTTCCTTGACCGGGGCATGGCTGGTGGTGCTGGTGCTGTCAGCGGTCTGGGCGAATGCGGATGAAGCCCCGGCGGACGCGATGCCAAGGACGACGGGAAAGGCACTGGCCACGGCCAGCGCCATGCGGCTTTTGCGCATGGAAACTCCTGAAAATCAAACCAAATAGGCCGCAAGCGCAAGTGAATCATGCGCCAGCAGCTATCGAATCAATAGCGATTTCAGGAGAGCGATGGGGGCCCGCGCGGCGGCAGCGGCGCGGCAGTGCGCGCTGCAATGTGCGCGGCAGGGATGGGGCGCAGGGCATGCGCCAGCGGGTGGACCACAGGCAGCTGGGCCTGCGCTGCGGGAGGGGGAGCGCCCACATGCGTGCACAGCGGGCAGTCCAGCGTGTGGCTGGGCAGCTCCTTGGCGCCGTCGTCGGTCTTGACCAGCACCTTGATCGCACCTGAGCCGGAGCAGATCAGCTCCATGGCCTGCGGGTGCACCAGCGGCGACGCAACGGCCACGCCGATCGACAACACAAACCACGCCAGCACACAGCGGGCGAGCCAGCGAAGGCTGCGGATGGTTTGGAGGGACGGCAACGACATGGAAGCGCCATTGTAGGTGCGCAGTCCGCGCCAGCCAGTGCACGGGTCATCTGCGTGACCGCCCCGCACCAGGTGCGGGCTTAGGATGTGCGTTTGCCCCTACAACACATCGGAGACACACCATGCTCACACTCTGCGGCTTTTCGGCCAGCAACTACTACAACAAGGTCAAGCTTGCGCTGCTCGAAAAGGGCCTGCCGTTCACCGAAGAACTGGCCTGGGTGGGCGAGACCGATCGCAGCGCCAGCCCGCTGGGCAAGGTGCCCTACCTGCGCACGCCGCAGGGAGCGCTTTGTGAATCGGCGGTGATCGCCGACTACATCGAAGCCGCGCACCCCGATCACCCACTGATCCCGGCCGACCCCTTCCAGGCCGCCAAGGTGCGCGAGCTGATCACCTTTCTGGAGTTGCACCTGGAGCTGGTGGCACGCAACCTGTATCCGCAGGCGTTCTTTGGCGGCACCGTGAGCGACACCGCCAAGGAAAAGGTGGGCGCACAGCTGCAGAAGAACATTGCCGCCTTCGGCCAGTTGGCAAAGTTCAGCCCCTACGTGGGCGGCGACACCTTCACGATGGCCGACTGCGCGGCCGTCGTTCACCTGCCGCTGGTCAGCTCCGCCACCAAGATCATCTACGGCAAGGACTACTTGGCCGACCTGCCTGTGCGCGACTACCTCGCCCGCATGGCCGAACGCCCCCATGTGCAGCGCGTGAACGCGGACCGCAAGACCAACACCGCCGAGATGCTGGCGCGCCCGCCCAAGCGCTGAGCCCGCCACGCAGCGGTGTCACCAGGGTGGGGACACCGCACGCCATCCCTTGACCTTGGTCAACCCAGCGCGCCGCGCACAGGCGCACCATGCAGGTATCCGATCACCCCGAGGAGACCCCGCATGGACAAGACCCAAGCCGCACCATTCCGCCAGCAGTTACTGGCCCAGCAATCCGAGTTGCTGGCCCAACTGGCCGCGCAGCGCGGTGGTGTCATCGGCCGCGCCGAGGCCGCCGCCGACCACTTCGGACAACCGGAAGACCCGCGTGCCCAGGTTGCCACCGAACGCGAGCTGGAATTTGCCCTGGACGAACGCGAAACCGCACACCTGGCGGCTGTCGAGGCCGCCCTGGCCCGCATCGAAGCCGGCACCTACGGCGAGTGCACGGATTGCGGCACCCACATCACCGCCGCCCGCCTGCACGCCACGCCCGAGGCCGCACGCTGTGTGCATTGCCAGGAAAAGGCCGAGCAACACCGGCGGGCGGCATGAGCGAACGCACGCACTCAGGCTGCTTCCTTCCCGTTTTTTGTCACCCCTTTAAGAAAGCCGATTCATGAGCACTTTTCACGCCGTTGTCTGGATGGACCAATCCGAAGCCCATGTGGTGATGTTCGATCGCGAACACGCGGAAGCCCTGCGCATCAAGTCCCGCAGCCACCACAAGCACCAGGGCAAGGCCGACGACCTCGCGCCGTTTTTTGCCGATATCGCCCAGACACTGACCCACACCCGCGAGGTGCTGCTGGCCGGCCCGGGCCTGGTGCGCAACCAGTTCCGCGACTGGGCCGCCAAACACCATGCGGCCGTGGCCGGCGTGGTGGTGGACTCGGTGGCCGCAGACCACCCGACAGACGCCCAGCTGGTGGCCATGGCGCGCCAGTACTTCAAGAAGTTTGACAACATGGCCGCCGATCCGTCGGTCGCCTGACCGGCCTGCAGGCCACGCCAAGGCGTGGCACTGGCTGCTATCCTCTGTGGGATGCGCAGCCTCTTTCACCTCGCCTTTCACGTCACCGACCTGGATGCCGCCCGGCGCTTTTACGGCGGCGTGCTGGGCTGCTTGGAGGGTCGAAGCACCGACACCTGGGTGGACTTCGACTTCTTCGGCCACCAGATCTCGTTGCATCTGGGCACGCCGTTTGCCAGCGCCCGCACCGGGCACGTGGGAGACCATCTGGTGCCCATGCCGCACTTCGGCGCCATCCTGGAGTTGCCCGACTGGCATGCGCTGGCCGCACGGCTGAAGGCCGCCGACACCGCCTTCGTCCTGGAGCCGCAGGTGCGTTTTGAAGGCCAGCCGGGCGAACAGTGGACGATGTTCTTCCACGACCCCAGCGGCAACCCGATCGAGATCAAGGGCTTTCGCTCGCTGGACGCGGTGTACGCAACGTGAGCTACACCTTCGCGTCGGCCACCATCCTGCTCCTGCTGATCACCGATCCGCTGGGCAACATCCCCATCTTTGCCAATGCCCTGCGGGGCGTGGCGTCCGAGCGCCGGGCGCGGGTGATCCTGCGGGAAGTGCTGATTGCGTTTGCACTGCTGCTGGTGTTCCTGTTCTTCGGAGCGGAGTTCCTGCGGGTCATGAATTTGAGCGACTTGTCGCTGCAGATTGCCGGTGCCGTGGTGTTGTTTCTGATCGCACTGCGCATGATCTTTCCGTCGGCGGACGGACCACAGGCGGAGCTACCGGGCGAGCCGCTGATCGTGCCGCTGGCCATCCCCGCGCTGGCAGGCCCTTCGGCGCTGGCCACGGTGATGCTGCTGGTGGCCCAGGCCCCGGAGCGGCGATGGGAATGGGTGGGCGCACTGTGCGTCACCATGGCCGTGTGTGCCGTGGTGTTGCTGCTGGCCGAGCGCATCCAGCGCCTGGTGGGCGAACGCGTGGTGATGGCGTTTGAACGCCTGATGGGCCTGATCCTGGTCGCGATCTCGGTGGAGATGCTGATCCGGGGAATCAAGCAGCTGGCGCACCAGCTGTAGCCCGCGCTAGGAGCCGCTGGCCACGGCCCTCGTGTGTGCGTGGCGCCGTTCACAGCGCCCCGCAGCACCACATGGCGGCCGCTTCAGCGACGCTGCAGGATCGGCATGGTCCCCAGAGCAAACACCGAGTTGGGCACGTTGACCCGCGCCATCAAAGGGCGGGGCTTGGGTGCCAGCGGCAGCTTGGCCCGCGCAGCTGGGGCCTTCTCCTCCACGACCGTGCCCTGCTCCAGCGCCTGGGTGACAAGGTCCTGAAGCGTCACCGACTGCAGGTACTCCATCACCCGGGAGTTGAAGCTGGTCCACAGTTCTCCCGTCATGGATTTGACCTGGGCGGCCTGACTGGGCCCCAGGTTCTGCAGCTCGTCGGTCTTGAGGTTTTCTACCGCTAGGATGATTTCAGCCACCGATACCTGCTCCGCTTGCCGCGCCAGGGTATAGCCGCCACCGGGCCCTCGGGTACTGTCTACCAAGCCGGCGCGGCGCAGTGCGCTGAACAGCTGTTCAAGGTAAGACAGAGAAATCCCCTGCCGTGCGCTGATGGTGGACAAGGGCACGGGCCGCATCTTCTGGCGCAGGGCCAGGTCGGTCATGGCGGACACCGCCAGCTGTCCTCGGGTCGTGATACGCATCGTTGCTACTCCTTGTGAACACAGGCAGCTCCAGGCCGCAGCGCAGATCGCCACGGAAGCTGCCAAACGTCAATGTAGAGAATTTCATACTTCGCGTATATTCGTTTTATTGAGTTTTATTCTTCGATTTATGCGAAGCATTTGGGCAGTATGAACTTCAAGCACCTGCGCTACTTCTGGACGGTTGCCAAGGCTGGCGGTGTGATGCGGGCCGGTGAGCAGCTCAACACCACTCCGCAAACACTGTCCGGCCAGATCAAGCAACTGGAAGAGTGGCTGGGCCACGACCTGTTCCGGAAAAGGGGGCGTGGCCTGGAGCTGACCAGCGAGGGGCGTGTGGCCCTGGGGTATGCCGAACAGATCTTCGCGCTGGGCGACGAGCTGGAAAAATCCATCCGGCTGGCGCGTGGACAAGAGAAGCCGCTGGAATTCCGCGTGGGGGTGGCCGACTCGGTAGCCAAGTCGGTGGCCTACCACCTGCTGGAGCCCGCACTGGGCATGCCGCAGCGCGTGCACATGACCTGCCATGAGGGCAAGTTTCCCGAATTGATTGCGCAGTTGAGCCTGCATCGGCTGGACCTGGTGTTGGCAGACGAGCCTGTTTCCAACAAGATCGGCGTCAAAGCCTTCAACCACCCACTGGGCACCAGCAGCATGAGTTTTCTGTGCGCCCCCGCCCTGCGGGCGCAGTTGGAGGGGCCGTTCCCCCAGTGCCTGCATGGTGCGCCCATGCTCATCCAAGGTCCCATGTCGTCCGTTCGCCAGCAACTCGACCACTGGCTGAACAAGCACCACCTGCAACCCCGTCTCGTCGGCGAGTTTGACGACAGCGCGTTGATGAATGCGTTTGGGCGTGAAGGCCGGGGCATCTTCACATCCCCCTCCGTGCTGGAAGAGGAGACCACTGCTCAGTTTGGCGTGGAGGTTATCGGCCGCTCCTCAGACTTGGTGGAGGAATTCTTTGCGATCTCCATTGAAAGGCGCATTACGCACCCCTGTGTGGTGGCCATCACCAAGGCCGCCAAGGCAGATCTGTTCGCTCACTGAGCCGGTAGGAGCGCGATGGCGCTCTGCGCAGGAGGAACAAGTTGTCATCAACACGCCAACTCGCGCACTCATGGAGGAGCACAAGCAACGAGTGAGAGCACAAACAAAAACGCCCACTGTGGAGTGGGCGTTTTGTTTTAGCAATGCTTGCTATGTTTTGGTTGCGCGAGAAGGTTATGAGCTCTAGGCTGATGAAAACATATCTTATGTTTTCAACTGACTAGAAATGACGTAAAACGTTGAATGCACATGGAATTTTGACGATTCCGGTCGGTGCAGGACACGCCGCATTTCAACGATTGAGACCTCATGGACAACAGACCCTGGATTTTCGGCGGTCAGGACGGACAGGCTTTTGAGACCTTTGGGCTTCCAGCGTCGCTGCATCCTTTGCTTGAATGGGCTAGCCGACTAAGGCTGACTCGTCCGCTGCTTGCGGTTCTTGATGCATCAAAAACCGGCGCCAATCCTGAGTACGTCGGATCAATCATTGAGTACTTGCGCCAGTCTGGGCCGTTGAAGATTGCTTCGGCATGGGCCGACGAATCCGAGCCGGCTTCGGAGTTATGCCGGCTCATGGAATCTTTATCAGCATCCCCAACCGTTGCTCGTCTGTATCCATATTTGCCTCCGGCTCAACAGGTAGCCGCGCAACTCCCACGCGGCACGCTGCGCGAATTTGCCCTCCTCGCGCTTTGCGTGCCCAGGGCCTATCACCCTGACGCAGCCGCCCAACTCCGGTTGGAGACACTTCGAACCTGGACGTTTATCCAGTTCATCTCAGCCATCTATGAGGACTCCGAGCCGGACAAACGGGTCGTGGAAGTGTCGTGGAGTCTGCGCCAGGCAGCCTCTGGCGACTGGGATTGGCGGGATCTTTTCGTTGGGCTTCGCGCCCCTAGTGGATCACTCTCTATATACAGGCAGCATCTGGCTTGGGAGGCGGCGGCTCTGGTCGGCAAGCTAGAGCTGGCGTCTAACCAGGGGCCCGGCGTCAAGGCTCATATCAAACTGCTCCGAACACTGCGCAGCTACTGTGAATCTGAGTCGATCCGGGCCGGCCGAGTCGAAACCCTGACCGCGAGGGGTGCCTTTTCTCAATATGCGCGCTTGTCCCCCGGACGTGAGCATCTTTCGGGAATATCGGCCCAAAGTACAGCGCCGACCGTGTTTTCTTCTGGCGAAATCTTGGCGGAGGATCCCCAGCCCATCACCGGAAGAGCGATCGACCAGGAGGGCGGCGATGGGACCGAATGCTGGGAAACAAATATTGATGAGCGCCTCAATCCGGTGGCCCAGGAACATGAAGCACGTGGCGTGCTTCTTGCCACCATTGAAGACCAGCAATTCCTACCGTTCAGTAATAACCGCCTCAACGAGTTTGAACGGGCTTGCCTGGAAAAATGGTGGCAGGCTGCAATTGCGCGAGACGCTGCCGAGAATCTTCGCCTCTTGGGCGCATTCGTTTGGATTGCTGTCTACACGGCCAAGTCCGTTCGGATGGCAGCGACCGACATCTCCTTTTCCAGTCAATGTGGGCCGGACTGGAGCATTCACCCCGACACTCTGACTTTGCAGAGACTGCCCCCCCGGCACCCCAGGGGATGGAAGGCTTCATCTGCGACATCACAATGGCTGGAACCCCTCGCGGGCCATCTTCAAGTGCCACTTCCAGGCGAAGTTGCAGAAATCATTTCTCAGCAGTGCTCGGGGCGCCCCAAGGCAGGCGCACTGCTGAATCTTTGGCCGTCGCTGCAGATCCAAGATGCTCCCGAGTCAATGTTCAACGAGGTGTGTAAACGCACGCCCGGCTTGGAACGCGTTCGCTCAGGCATGCTCGCACACGTCCTTGAACAAGGTGTGTTCGAGGCAACCGGTGACCCTGTACTGGGTCGACTGCTTGCCAGCAGTTCGCGAAGTGGTTTGCCAGGATCTTGTGCCTATGCTGCGTTTCGGACAACGGAGGTTCACGGAAGCATGACCACTGCAGGGCTCGCGCCTCCTTTGTTCCCGCCGAACGCGCCAGTACAAGAAAACATTGCCGGCAGCGAACTGAGCCCGCTTGACCTATTGCTGCGCGAAGAAATTGCACGGGTACGTCAGCACATCAACAGCCTGACGGCGAGCCCGGCCGAGAACTGGCTAGTTCACCACAACGCGGTGACGGTCTACATGACCGCCGCAATACTGGCCGCGACCGCCATTAGGCCGGTGTCGAGCCCGTTGGAGTCCTTCGGGCAGGTCGATTGGGACGAAAGGTATTTATTCGTCGTGGACAAAGTTGCCTCCCAACGTCATGACGGCCGGTTGGTGGTTCTTCCCAGCGAGTTGGTCCTGCTCTTCCAAGACTTCTACCTGCCCTACCTTCGTCGCCTCGCCACCGCACTCAGCAGCCAGGATCCCCCTCTCTCTCAAGAGCTGCAGGCGCTATCTGCGGGGGCAGCCAGCACCGTGATGCCAGCACTTTTCTTCCTCAGAGAAGACCCTGCACGAAAAAGCCTGCGCTGGTTCGAAGTATCTGAGGTGACGCTGGACTCCATGGAGGTCTTCTCCTGGCCGTTGCCCTGGAATCTATTCCGACATCGAGCCAGCACAAGCCTTCGCCGATTGGGTCAGGACCCCGAGATCATCGACGGCCTCCTCGGGCATGCAGAAGGGGGAACGGCCACATACGGTCGGTTCTCGTCGAGGGTGAGGCTTCAGGATCTGGAGGCTATCCGCCCGGCCATTGAACAGCTCTTCGCCGCGCTTCAGTTTGCCCCACTTCAAGCGCCTGGCTGGGACACCGCGCCCCTTGAATTTCCTGACCTGACACCTGGTAAATCGTGCCTTGAAGAGGGTGCGCAATTCGGCAACGCAGCCCGCGAAACTCGACGCGCGAAGCGCCACGCAGACGCATTGGCGGAAGCACACAGTGAGATTCTTCGTTTCATTGGCGAGCGACCTGTCGATTCCATCTCAGTCGACGATTGGGAAGTGCTGAGCCAACGCATGCTGCTCAACGACTCGGGCACACCGCGAGCACTCGGCTCCCTTCGATACGAAGCCCTTCAGGATTGGATTCGTCAACGCTGGTGCACGGACGGGACTCGCCCACGTCTGAAGAAGCGCTATCTACCAGCCATGGAGGAGCGCACGCTGCTCTCGCGCCAGGCCATCGGCAGTCGCAAAAAGGTTGCGGCGGCACTTCAGGCTCTGCAGCCCGTTCTTGAAGCAAGGGAGATCTCCCGTACTTCGCTTCGCGAATGTCTTTTCTTTGGAGCAGTGCTCACGGTTCTTGAGTCCAGGGTGACAGAACCTCCCCTGCTCCGCGACCTGCTCGCGGCCAAAAACTTTCGGCTTGTGCATTTCGATCAGTCCTACTATCTGGAGTATTCCCCAGACTTGGACGTCGATTCGGGCTGTGCCGTCAAAAGGTACCCCATCAGTGTGGCCACTGCGAACTTCCTGGCCCGGGCCAGTACTTCAAAACGTGGCCTGGACATGGGCAAGAGCAGCCCACCCGATGAGTGGCAAAGCATCTGCCAAAAAATCGGGCTGCTGACCGTGCACGCAAAGACCCCCACCGCAACGATCTCCGAACTCGCGCAGCTGGTCCATCAAGCAAACCTTTTGGAGTTTCCGGCCTCACTTGCAGCGTATCTGAATGGCGACCTCCAATCCGTCGGATTGCCGCATCGCGACTGGATCAGATTACGGCACGGTGCGGCTGGAGATTTCGGAACATTCAACGCAGCCGAAACGGAGAGCGACTCGGAGAACTTCGAGGATGAGCAAGGCCCACCGCAGGTACCGCCAGACGCTAATGCAGTCTATCTGTCCAACCTGGCTGATACAGGCACACCAGCAGCGACCCCGTCGACCGCGATGCCAGACCCGGTCATTTCACAAGATGCAAGCAAGAAGCTATTCGGTGAGGTGCGTTCAATATTCAGAAAACACGCCGCCGCGACCGCTGGTGGGATTGGCCGCAGAAATATGGACGCGGCACTATGCAGGGCGCTGGATCAATACCGAGGTTCTACCGGAAGAAGTTGCCTGCTCCTGGTGAAGTGGGTGCGACATCTCTTGCGCAGAAGCACCCGCAAGGGCACCCTGCTTCGCGTCAGTTCTGTCGACCGATATTTCAGCAGCTTGTCGCTGTGCTTTTTGGCCGTCGGTTTCGACCACGATCTACTGGCGTGCGAAGAGGAAGATGTCACAGACTTCTACCTGCGTCTGATGGATGCACGGTCGGGTATTCCAGAGGTAACGGAGCCGTCAACGACCACCCCGGAATCCGGCTCGTCAAGTACGGAGAATGGCTACAAGACCTTAAAGCTAGCCCTTCAATGCCTGAAGGATTTCCACCAAACGATGCACGCGGCTTTTGGAATCGAGAACCCCGATTGGTCCGAGATCATTTCTGATGGGCCCAGCTTGTTGGTGTCGGCTGGCTGCATCACAGAGCTGGAGTACCTCCGCATCAATGCTTGTCTCGCGCCCATTCCGACCCAAGCATCCATAGGCGATCTTCAATGCGCGTTCATCAATCTATTGATGTACCGATTCGGCTTGCGCGGGATGGAGGCCGCATGTCTGTTGCGATCTGACTGGACGGAGCCCGCGCCGGACTGTGTGGTGCTCATGGTTCGGAGTAATCATTTACGCAGGCTGAAATCGCCAGCAAGCCGTCGCCAAGTCCCCCTCCTCTTTCGGCTGACGGATCACGAGAGGGCAATCATTAAGCAATGGTTCCTAGTACGACAAGCCACCCCGGTCTTGAATGACAAAGATGAGCTCTTCCCGGCCGATTTTGGGCTAGATGGTTTGGAAGAGCGGCGAGGACTGCTCAGAAGAATTGGTGCTGTCAGTCAACAGGTAACCCGCAACGATCAACTCAGTCCGCATCACAGTAGACACACATTTGCGAACAGGGTTGCAGAGCTCTTGGGTCTCAGCACATTGAATCTGAATCCAGTTGATATTGGCAGCACAGCATCCCAGAATGCGCGCCTGCTTCTTTTAGGAGGCACGGACTCGACACGCCGCTGTTCTTGGGCTGTCGCCCGGCTACTGGGCCATGCACAACCAAGCACAACGTTTCGAAGCTATCTACATTACTTTCCGGATGTGGCAAACCGCTCCGTGCAGCTTCAGGAATTCACTCAACAGGACAGGTCCAAATATCTTCAGGAAAAGTTGATTGATCTGGACAGGATCACGTTGCTCCATGATTACTTAAGCACATTCGAACAAGATTCTGGCACACCCCCTACAAGCCGCCTCACGGCTGCGGTTGCACTCAAATTCATTCGAATGCTCGTGCTTCGGAAAAATTTTGGTATAGCTCTGCAAGCGACAAATATTTTGGAGCGAGATGCAAGGTATCTAGATAGTCTACTGATTGAGACGGGCCGCATAGTTTCAAGAAACAAATCAGGCTCACACCCACTTGACTGGCTTTCCGGCATTCAGCCGACACGTTGGGCAGAAATGATTCGGCATGCTGACCAAGTGGAGTGGGAGGAAACGCCATCGAAAGAAGTCCCATATTCCAAAGAGGAAATTCGAACCTTCGTGGGCCCCTCACGCCAAGTGCTTTTGTGGCAAAAAGAGCACTTTGAATTTTTAAAGCATGTGATTAATTTATGGAAGCTTGATAACCAAAGCTTCCAGCTTTTTACTAATTCACGCTCTGCCGCCCTCCAGGACTTCGCAAATGAAAATGGCTTCACCCTAGCCAAAACTCACGATCTAAAAATTAAATGGCGCAAGCTTCAGGTGGATCCTGTTCGGCGTGGATCTCCGCTAT
>NZ_QAIM01000367.1:1483-8715 GCF_003061035.1 Acidovorax sp. HMWF018 | reverse complement strand
GGTGGGTGTAGGGGCGAGTCAGTCGTCGGCTTCGAAGATGCTGTGCTTCTTGGCGGTCGGCTTTTTGGAGAGGGGCTTTGCGGCTTTGGCTGCGGCACCTTTTGTGCGCGCGCCTGTTGCTGTGACTTTCTTCGGCGTGGCGGGCTGGGCTTTGGCGACACTCCTTTTTTTCTTGGGCGGTGCAGCCTTGGCGTGCGGGTTGTAGGCCAGCGCTTCGTCAATCCAGAAGCTCCACTGCGTCCGGGTAGAAAACCCATTGGGCTCCACCCAGAAATAGCCCTTCATCCCGCCGCCCGGAGAGAGTTCGCGCGTGTTCTGCATCTCCTGCAGCTCGCCGTGCCGCTCCGGCGGCAAGCGCACCAGCAGCTCCTCGCCCTTGACTGCGATGCACATCTTGCCGTCCACGAAGAAGGCGTGCGTTCCAAACAGGGCGCGTTCTTCCACGTCACTGCGGTGCGCTAGCGCCGTGCGCACGGCGTCGATCAGGTGCAGGGTTTCGTCAGACAGCGGGCGGGCGGGCATGGTGAGAGCTAAAAATGCCGGTAGCGCTAGTGCAATATGCCTGGGTAGCTATGAATGTTGTAGCTACCGGATGGCCTCGGTGGCATCTCCATCCAGCATGCGCCGCGCAATGATCACCCGCATGATTTCATTGGTGCCTTCCAGAATCTGGTGTACGCGCGCGTCGCGCAGCAGGCGCTCCAGCGGGTATTCGCGGATGTAGCCGTAGCCGCCGTGCAACTGCAGGGCGTCATTGATGACGGTAAAGCCTGCATCGGTGGCAAAGCGCTTGGCCATGGCGCAATAGGTGGATGCGTCGCGCGCCCCGGCGTCCAGCTTGCTCGCGGCCAGGCGCACCATCTGGCGGGCGGCGACGAGTTCGGTCGCCATGTCGGCCAGCTTGAACTGCAGCGCCTGGAAGCTGGCGATGGGTTTGCCAAACTGTTTGCGGTCTTGCATGTACTGCTGGGCGGCGTTGAGCGCGCCTTGGGCCGCCCCCACCGAGCAGGTGGCGATGTTGATGCGGCCGCCGTCCAGGCCCTTCATGGCGATCTTGAAGCCTTCGCCCTCGCGGCCCAGCAGGTTTTCGGCGGGGATGCGCACGTTGTCAAAGCTGATGGTGCGCGTGGGCTGGCTGTTCCAGCCCATCTTCTGTTCCTTCTTGCCGTAGCTGATGCCGGGTGCATCGGCGGGCACGGCAAAGGCGCTGATGCCGCTGGCGCCGGATTGCGCGTCGCCGGTGCGGGCCATGAGCACCAGCACGTCGGTGCTGCCCGCGCCGCTGATGAAGGCCTTGGCGCCGTTGATGACGTATTCGTTGCCCACCAACTCGGCGCGGGTCTTGAGCGAGGCGGCGTCGGAGCCTGCGCCGGGCTCGGTGAGGCAGTAGCTGGCGAGCTTTTCGCCGGTGGTGAGCAACGGGCCCCAGTGGTCGCGCACGGCGGGTGTGGCCCAGGTGCCCAGCATCCAGGTGGCCATGTTGTGGATGGTGATGAAGGCGGTGGTGGATGGGTCTACCGCCGCCATTTCTTCGAAGACCAGCGTGGCGTCGAGGCGTGGCAGGGCCAGGCCACCGGCGGCTTCGGGTGCATACAGGCCACAAAAGCCCAGCTCGCCCGCCTTGGCGATGGCTTCTTTCGGGAAGATGCCTTCCTCGTCCCAGTGCGCGGCGTGGGGTGCGAACTCAGCTTGTGCAAAGTCGCGGGCCGTCTGGGCAAAGGCGCGTTGTTCTTCGGTGAGTTCAAAGTCCATGGTGTTCTGTCTCGTCGTCGGTTCTTGTTGTTCTGGTGGCCTCGCTCAGGGCTTCGCGGACGGGTGGTCCAGCGTCAGCCAGCGCATCAGGCCCTTGCGGCGCGCCTGGGTTTCGGCCGTCAGGCACTCGTGGTACAAGCGCGGCCACTGGGGCTGCGATTCGTTGCTGCGCTGCGCCTGCTTGCAGCGGGTGGTGCGCTCGCGCTGCCAGGCCGTGTGCTCCTGCCGCAGCTGGGGCCGTTCGTGGGCCGACAGGGCGCGCATCACGTCGCCGTAGAGGATGGCGATCTCGGTGTCTGCCGCCTGGAAGGCTTGCACGGCGCAGGCGTTGGTTTCTTCCACGGTGCCGCCGGGTTTGCAGGCAGCACCGGCCTGTGCGTGGGCGTCGGCCCCGATCAGCATCGCGCAAGCAGCACCGAAGACCATGGCCCATCTCTGCATCGTTGTCTGAAAAGTTTGCATGCCCTGCTTTTACCACCGCGCACAGTCGTTGAAACCGGCGCGGCCCAGGCCAGTGCCACCGTGCAAGGGCCGCCCCGCCGCACGGGTGGCGTCCCCCTTCCCGCGCAAAGCGCGAGAGAAGGGGGAAGGCGCGCAGCGCCTCAGGGGGATGTCACTTCAAGCTAATCGTCGTGTTCACACCATGCGAGACGGTGCTGTCGTCAAACCAGCGTGCCGTCACCGTCTTGGTCTGCGTGTAGAACAGCACGACCTGCTTGCCGTAGGGCCCCAGGTCGCCCAGCTTGGAAGCACGCGAGCCCGAGAACGAGAACAGCGGCACTGGCACAGGGATTGGCACGTTGATGCCGACCTGGCCCACATCGATCTCTTCCTGGAACTTACGCGCCGCCGCACCCGACTGGGTGAAGATGGCGGTGCCGTTGCCGTTCGGGTTGCTGTTGATGAACTCGATGGCTTCGTCAATGTCGGCAGCGGCCGACAGGCACAGCACGGGGCCAAAGATTTCCTGGTCGTAGATGGCCATGCCGGGCTTGACGCCGCTGAACACTGTGGGGCCCACGAAGTTGCCTTTTTCGTAGCCGGCCACCTGGGGCTTGCGGCCGTCCAGTTCCAACTTGGCGCCGTCGGCAATGCCACGCTCGATCAGGCCTTCCACACGCGACAGTGCGGCGCACGACACGACCGGACCCACATCCGTACCCTTTTCCACACCAGCGCTCACCTTGAGCGTCTTGGCCTTCTCGACCAGCTCGGGAATCCACTTTTGTGCCTCGCCCACCAGCACCACCACCGACAGCGCCATGCAGCGCTGACCTGCAGCGCCAAAGGCGGCACCAGCCAGGGCGTTCAGGGTTTGTTCCTTGTTGGCGTCTGGCATCACGATGGCGTGGTTCTTGGCACCCATCATGCATTGCACGCGCTTGCCGTTCAGGCTGGCGCGGTTGTAGACGTGCGTGCCCACCTTGGTGGAGCCCACGAAGCTGATCGCCTTGATGTCCTTGTGGTCGCAGATCGCGTTCACGGCCGCTTCGCCACCGTGGATCACGTTGAGCACGCCAGGGGGGATGCCCGCTTCAAGCGCCAGCTCCACCAGGCGCATGGTCACCATGGGGTCTTGCTCGGAGGGCTTGAGCACGAAGGTGTTGCCCGTGGCAATGGCCATGGGGAACATCCATAGCGGGATCATGGCGGGGAAGTTGAAGGGGGTGATGCCTGCGCATACGCCCAGGGGCTGCAGCAGCGTGTAGGTGTCCACGCCACCGGCCACGTTGTTGGCCAGCTCGCCCAGTTGCAGGTTGCCGATGCTGGCCGCGTGCTCCACCACTTCGAGGCCACGGAACACGTCGCCTTCGGCATCCGGCAGGGTCTTGCCCTGTTCGGCCGTGAGGATGGCGGCCAGTTCGGCCATGTTTTCGCGGATGAGCTGCTGGTACTTGAGGAAGATGCGGGCGCGGGTGCCGATGGGGGTTTTCTTCCAGGTCTTGAACGCTTCCTTGGCCGAGGCCACGGCGGCATTGATTTCGTCCTGCGTGGCAAAGGGCACACGGGCCAGCACCTCTTGCGTGGCCGGGTTCACCACGTCGCGCCATTCGGTGGTCTTGGATTCGACGAACTGGCCGCCGATCAACAGCTTGACGGTGGGGGCCAGCACGGCCTGGGAGGTGGGTGCATTCATCGGTTTGTCTCCTGGAAAAAGCGGGCAAAGGTGCGGGCAGGGTGCCCAGAACTTCGCCATCCTAATTGTGCAGAATTGTCTGCACAATAGACAATGGTGCGCACAAGGTTTGCAAAAATGCACATCGCTGCTTTTGCCTCCGACCTTTGCATATCCTTGTTTGCGTAATGCTCACTGATTCAAGGACTACCCCATGGACTGGGACAACCTGCGCTACTTTCTGGAGCTGGCCCGCGCCGGCACGCTGGTGGGGGCTGCGCGCCGCTTGGCCGTAGACCACACCACGGTGGCGCGCCGCCTGCAGGCGCTCGAAAAGCAGGTGGGCTCCGCCCTGTTTGCGCGCGAGGCGGGCGGCCACCGGCTGACCGAGGCCGGGCGCGCACTGCTGCCCCAGGTCGAGGCCATGGAAGCCGCCTTTCTGGCGGTGGAAAACGCCGCCCCCGGCGTGCGCCAAGGCCTGCATGGCTTGGTGCGCATTGGAACCACCGAGGGCTTTGGCAACCTGATCCTGGCGCCCCAGCTGGCCCGGTTTGCGCTGGACCACCCCGGCCTGGTGGTGGACCTGCTGGCGCTGCCCCGCCTGGTGCACCTGTCGCGCCGCGAGGCGGACATCGTCATCTCGCTGGAGCGCCCGGCGCGTGGCGCGGTGGTGGTCGTGAAGCTGACCGACTACGTGCTGCAACTGTATGGAGCGCGCAGCTACCTGCAGCGCCATGCCCCTATCCACACGCCAGACGACCTGCGGGGCCACACCTTCATCAGCTACGTGGACGACCTGCTGTTCAGCAAGGAACTGCAAATCCTGGACGAGTTGCATCGCCCCGCGCATTTTGCGCTGCGCAGCACGAGCATCCTGGCACAGTACGAAGCCGCCCGCGTGGGGGCGGGGCTGGCTGTGCTGCCCGCCTTTGTGGCAGCGCAAGACCCGTCGCTGGTGCCTGTGCTGCCGGGTGTGGCACGCTTTCAGCGCACCTTCTGGATGTCCATGCCCGGCGACAACAAGCACGTGACCCGCATGCAGGCCACGTGGGCGTTTTTGCGGGAGGCGGTGGCGGCTCAGCAGGGGTTGCTGTTGCCGCCTGTCGATGGCATTTGATTTGCTATTTAATTTATAGCTACTGGCGTATGAAAAGCTTGCGCCTCTGGCACTTTTAGCCATCAATTGGCTCCTCGCACATGACCCTGTCTCCCTCCTCGCTGTCGCCATCTGTCCCCCGCATGCGGCAACGTGCAGCAGCGCTTGTCACCCAGCAGGGCAGGGTGCTGCTGCACCGGGCGCAAGGCGACGCGTTTTGGGCGTTACCGGGGGGCGGGATCGAGCCAGGAGAAAGTGCCGCACAGGCGGTGGTGCGCGAGTTGCTGGAAGAACTGGGGCAGGCCGTGGTGCCGGGCGCGCTGGCTTGTGTGGTGGAGAACTTCTTCGTTCATTCCGGCCAGCTGCACCATGAACTGGGTCTTTGCTTGCACACCAGTCTGCTGGGCGATGGCCCCTTGATCGCAGGGGATGGCCCCTATGAGGGGCTGGAAGGCGGTCGCGGCCTGGTGTTTGCTTGGTTTTCCAGCGACGAGCTTGCGCACCTAGACATCCGTCCGACGATCTTGCGCAGCTATTTGCTTGAATTGCTGGCATGTGGCCCCAGCGGCGTGGCGCACCTTGTGCACCGGGACGGGCTTGTATCCCACTTGTCGACTGGATCCGCCGCGTAGAGTATTTACGCCCTCGCTGACGGTGTTGCCTACGGAGCGTGGGGCCATGAGCCCGGTTCATCGACGTGGACTGTGCCCCGGCGTCCGCCACTGCAGCGGTACCAGGGCATACAGCGGGCTGGGCTCGCGCTGCCAGCCGCTGGTGGGTGCTGCGGTGGTCGTGCCGGTGGACAAGCCGTTGGTGCCGATGTGAAGACCGGCGAGCTGCTGCATCCACACGACGTCGATGGCGCCGCCTTGCAAGGGTCTGGAGAAGATCAGCTCCAGCATCTTGCGGCCCTGTGGGTCGCCGCTGCTGGCTGCTACCTGGTACAGGCGCACGGCCTCGGTGTAGTTGGCAGGTACGCCGTCGCCGCGGTGGTAGCGCTGGGCCTCCGCGTACCAATCTGCAGCGCTGTAGCGGGCTGATCGGGTGCGGGCGTTGGGACCGCTCTGGATGCGGCGGGCCAGAAGGCGGGCGTTGGCGGCGGCGGCCTCGGATTTTGCAGACGCTGATTGAAACTGGACCATCGCCTGTTCGAGATCGCCCCTGGCGATGAACTCCAGCCCCAGTTCGTTGCCGGCCTGCGCGTTGCCGGCGCGCACGGCTTGCGTCAACAGTTTTTGAAGCGATGGACTGGTCGTCGCTGGGGCCGCTGAGCCGGGATATCGGTCTGGTGAGGACAAACGGGGCTCGGCCAATGGAGCCAATGCCTTGGCCGCATGCCATTCGAGGTATTTGGCAAGCCCCGGATCGGCACGGCCCACCAGCGCAATCCAGTGCATGGCGGTTGAAGGATTGGGTGCTGCCACGCACCCGCTGAGCTGGCACCACGCAAGGCCCGCAGGAGCCAGGGGGTGGCTGAGCATTTGCGCACGTTCAAACCAGTGCTGGGCCTGCGCCGGGTCAGCGGGCATGGCCAGGCCATGCAACGCCAGCAATCCCAACAGCCACGCCGCATCGGCAGGCGTCAGGTCGCCCGTTGATCGCGTTGTAGGGGCAGGGGGGGCGTGCGGCTTGCGCGTCGGCACCCCATCGCGTTGCGCGGTGCTGCGAAGTTTTTGCAACATCTTCTCCTGCGTGGGGTCGTCAGACCCGGGCACCTGGGGGGACACCGCGTTCAGGTTGGCGCGATCGATGTCGGTGATTTCCGCAGGCGTGGGAAGCGCCCGCACCGATGCCAGCGCAGGTGCTGCAGTCACCACCGCCAAGACCAGGCACGCTGCACCCCAGGCCTGCGCCACGGCGCCATGGGTAGCGCGCCATATGCCCTGCGGTGCATGCAGCCCACCCATGGTGGAATGCGTGGTCGCCGTGGTCGCCGTGGTCACCGTGGTCGCCGGGGTGGTGGTCATCGCGTTCGCCTGCGCAGTGCTTTACCGACGGTGTGTCACTTGCGTGGGGCGGGTTGGGCAGGCGCACTGGCTGCGGCGGGCAGGGCGCGGCGTGGAATGACTTGCCAGTACACGGCATTGCCGGTGTAGCCATCGGTGCCCCAGGCGGTGGCGAAGGCTTCGTTCAAGCGCTCCAGCGCTCGGTAGTTCGGGATGGGCTTGAGCGGCGGTCCGCGCAGCGCCTCGGGCAAACGGGGCGTGCTGTCCTCGTCGGTGGCAAAGCAGGCCACACCCTCGGTGCCGGGGCTGGCTGCGTCCATGA
>NZ_QAIM01000367.1:0-1473 GCF_003061035.1 Acidovorax sp. HMWF018 | reverse complement strand
CATCCAGTCGGGGATGCGTATGGCCTGGTTGGCAGACACCCAGCCGGTGGTGTTGGCCTGGTTGGGCAGCAGGCGGATGACGGTGCCGGTGGCATCGGCCAGAAAACACTGCAGGTAGGAGGCGCGCGACACGGTGGCCGACAGGAAGACCTGTTCCCCCACCTCGAATGCGGTGCGCTCCAGCAACACGTTCTCGATCTGCAGATCAATGGTGCGCTCAGGCGGTGGGTCTCCGTACTTGGCCGCCCCCGGATCGGTGCTCACCACCTGCATTGCAGCATCTGGTGTGGCTGGACTGGCGGCGATGTGCGGCACAGGCTCTGCGTGTGTGCTGGCCCAGCCAATGCGGGCCAGGGTGCCGTCTGCGGACAGCCCGACAAAGTGGCGCAGCGCCCGTTCGTAGGTCGCAAAGTCCACCACGCCCGTCACCACCATGCCGTTGTCCGCCTGAAAGCGCGCCAGGGCCTTGCGCAGCGCCGGGTCGTTGTCCGGCAGCGGTTGCGCGGCGGGGGCGAGGTAGCCCCGGCTGACCAGCGAGCGTGCGATGAGCTGGGTGCGCACGGCGGGCGAGCCTTCGTCAAACCAGTCGCGCAGTTGCCGCTGAAAGTCCGGGTGGTTTTGCTCCAGCGTCAGGCATTGCCAGTAAGGCACCCGGGCCCATTTGCCAATGAGTTCGATGGTGGCCAGGTCCACCAGTGTTCGCACTGCACTGCCAGAACCCTGGGTGTAGTCACGCCCCACGTTGAACTGAACGCCATAAGTGCCGATGCGCCCGGCCAGGTCCACGCCCTG
This sequence comes from Acidovorax sp. HMWF018, assembly GCF_003061035.1. Taxonomy (NCBI): domain Bacteria; kingdom Pseudomonadati; phylum Pseudomonadota; class Betaproteobacteria; order Burkholderiales; family Comamonadaceae; genus Acidovorax; species Acidovorax sp. HMWF018. Next base: position 681 of record NZ_QAIM01000367.1, on the reverse strand, counting down.
TCCGCCGTTGCCAATGATGACTTCGTTGGCGGAGTCCAGGCCTGGAATCAGCGTGCGGGTGCGAAAGTCGCCCAGGTGCATCTCCAGGCCGATGATGGTGGCGTTGCGGCTCTGGCTGTAGCCCATGTCGATGCGGGGGCCGGAGAGCCCGGTGTCGAACCGGTTGTTGATCACGTTCTGGTCCACGAACGAGATGGCACCCGACAGGTACAGCGCGGGTCGCTGCAGCTGCATCTGGTTGTTGTTGAGCAGGATGGTGGTGAGGTTCTGCACCGTGTCCTGGCGCGCGATGTCCACCTCGTAGTCCACAAAGCGGAAGGCATTGCTCAGGCGCGACATCTGGGACAGGGCCGTGATCACCATGTCCTTGGTGGCCACGGTGACGCGGGTGGAGTAGTCGGGAATCTGCTTGCTCGTGATCAGTGTGGTGGGCAGCTGTGCATCGCGCAGCATGTGGTCCATGCACATCAGCGAGTCGGAGAAGCTGGAGATGGAGCGTGTGGGTCGCACCACGGGGCGGTCGGTGATGGAAGCCAGGCTCTGAAAGGCCTGGTCCTTGCGCGGGTCCCTGGGCGTGGCACAGCCAGCCAGTCCCAGCCCGACGACAAGCAAAAGCGCTCCATGGATTGCGCGCATCACAGGGTGTGGGGAGCGTGCGCGCTGGGGGCGAGAGCATGCAGG
>NZ_QAIM01000366.1:383-4354 GCF_003061035.1 Acidovorax sp. HMWF018 | reverse complement strand
GAACAACAGCCTGGGCGAACTGGGTGCGCGCCAGCCCGGCATGGGCTGGGGCGGGTTTGTGGTGCTGTCGGCGCTGCTGGTGCTGCTGTCTTTTGGGGTGGCACGGCGGGGCTTCTTCAAGGGCGATCTGTTCGTGGCGGCTGCGGTGGTGGGCTGTGGCAGCCTGCTCGCGCTGTTCATCGTGTTCCCGGTGCTCAAGGCGCTGTCGGCTGCGTTTTTTCTGGAGGACGGCCCGTTCTCGCTGGCCGTGGTGTGGGAGCGCATTGCGCACGAGCGCAACTTCAGCCTGTCGTGCCTGGCGGGCGGCCAGCGCTGCGGTGTGGCCTGGAACACGCTGTTCCTGGGCTTGATGACGGCCACCAGCACCACGCTGCTGGGCACCTTCATGGCGCTGATGGCCGAGCGCGCCTCGCGCCGCTATGCGCGGCCGCTGAACATCGTGGCGCTGCTGCCCATCATCACGCCGCCGTTTGTGGTGGGCCTGGGGCTCATCCTGCTGTTCGGCCGTGCAGGGGTGTTCAACCAGTTTCTGGAATACGCGTTTGGCATCACGCCGTCGCGCTGGTTCTACGGCTGGCTGGGCGTGTGGGTGGCGCAGACCTTTGCCTTCACACCCATTGCTTTCATGATCATGCGCGGCGTGGTGCAGGGCGTGGCGCCCAGCCTGGAAGAGGCCGCGCAAACGCTGCGTGCCAGCCCGCACCGCACCTTCATGACCGTGACCCTGCCGCTGCTCAAGCCGGGCCTGGCCAATGCGTTCCTGGTGGGCTTCATCGAAAGCATGGCCGACTTCGGCAACCCCATCGTGGTGGGCGGGCAGTTCTCGGTGCTGTCCACCGAAATCTTCTTTGCCATCGTGGGTGCGCAGTACGACCAGGGCCGTGCCGCGTCGCTGGCCTGGATCCTCACGTTCTTTGCGCTCACCGTGTTTGCCATCCAGCGCGGCTTGCTGGGCAAACAGAACTTCACCACTGTATCGGGCAAGGGCGATGCGGGCATCGCCATGCCGCTGCCCACCGGCGTGCGCCGCGTGGTGCACTCCATTGCACTGCCCTGGATGGCGTTCACCCTGATCGTGTACCTGTTTGCGCTGGCCGGTGGCTTTGTACAGACCTGGGGGCGCGACTACACCATCACGCTGGCGCATTTCCGTACTGCGTTCAGCGTGGAATGGGGCGAGTTTGGTGTGGTGTGGGCGGGCACGGCGTGGAACTCGTTCTTCACCACGCTCAAGCTCGCCGCCATCTCGGCGCCGCTCACGGCCACGCTGGGCATCGGCATTGCGTGGCTGCTGGCGCGCACCGAGTTCCGGGGGCAGGGCGCGTTCGAGTTTGCAGCGCTGCTGGCTTTTGCCATTCCCGGCACGGTGCTGGGCGTGAGCTACATCCTGGCGTTCAACGTGCCGCCGTTCGAGCTGACGGGCACCGCCCTCATCATCGTGCTGTGCTTCATGTTCCGTAACCTGCCGGTGGGCGTGCGGGCGGGCACGGCGGCGTTCAAGCAACTCGACCGGTCGCTGGATGAGGCGTCCGTCATGCTGCGCGCAGGCAGCGTACAGACGTTGCGCCACGTGGTGCTGCCGCTGCTCAAGCCCGCCCTGGTGGCTGCACTGGTCTACAGCTTTGTGCGTGCCATCACCACCGTGAGCGCGGTGATCTTCCTGGTCACCGCCGAGAACGAGCTGGCCACCACCTACATCATCGGCCGCGTGGGCAATGGCGACTATGGCGTGGCGCTGGCGTACTGCACGGTGCTCATCATCCTGATGTCGGCCTCCATCGGCCTGATCCAGCTGCTTGTCGGCGACCGCAAGCTGGGCCGCCGTGGGGCTGCCCCGGCCGCGCACTGAACACCCTTGCAGAAAAAGAAGAAACGCCATGAACCATAACGACGCGGGCATCGTGTTCCGCAACATCACCAAGCGCTACGGCAGCGACAGCAGCGCGGCCCTGGCCGTCAAGGGCATCAGCTTTGAGGTGCCGCGCGGCACGCTCACCACCATCCTCGGCCCCTCGGGCTGCGGCAAGACGACCACCTTGCGCATGATCGCGGGTCTGGAGTCGCCCACCTCCGGCGAGATCTTCATCGCAGGCCAGGACGTGACCACGCTGGGCCCCGCGCAACGCAATGTGAGCATGATGTTCCAGAGCTACGCGTTGTTCCCGCACATGAACGTGGTGGAGAACGTGATGTACGGCCTGCGCATGTCGGGCCAGCCCAAGGAGCAGGCGCGCACCAAGGCCGTGGAGGCGCTGCGCGGCGTGGGCCTGGTGGGCTATGACGACCGCCTGCCCAGCGAGCTGTCTGGTGGCCAGCAGCAGCGGGTGGCCCTGGCCCGCGCGCTGGTGCTGGAGCCCGAGGTGCTGCTGTTTGACGAGCCCTTGTCCAACCTCGACGCCCGCCTGCGCCGCGAGATGCGCGAAGAAATCCGCGCGCTGCAGCAGCGCCTGTCACTCACCGTGGCCTATGTCACGCACGACCAAGCCGAAGCCATGGCGGTGAGCGACCAGATCATCGTGATGAACCAGGGCCTGATTGCGCAAAAGGGATCGCCCCGTGCGTTGTACGAAACCCCGCATAGTGAGTTTGTGGCCGGCTTCATGGGCGAGGCCATGCTGTTCCCGGCCGTGGCCGACCCTGATGGCACGGTGGCGCTCGGCCCGCTGGTGCTGCGCCCGCGCATGGCGGTGCAAAGCGGCCCGGTGAAGGTGGCGGTGCGGCCTGAGGCCTGGCGTATTCACCGCCAGGGCGAGGGCCTGCTGCCCGCCCGGCTGGACAAGCGGGCCTACCTGGGTGCCGTGTACGAATACACCTTCGAGACTGCGCTGGGCCACATCTTCGTGGTGTCTTCCGATCTGGACGAGGTGCTGGCCGTGGGCGACGCGGTGCGGCTGAGCCTGGGTGCCCATGGCGTATCGGTGGTTGGTAGTACCGAAGCTGCCCGGACCAATGCGGAATAATGGCGCCATGACGAACCAACTCGACGCCCTCAAACAGTTCACCACCGTGGTTGCCGACACCGGCGACTTTCTGCAACTGGCCCAGTTCCGTCCGCAGGACGCGACGACCAACCCTTCGCTGATCCTCAAGGCGGTGCAGAAGCCCGAATACGCACCCTTGCTCAAGGACACCGTCGCCAAGTGGCAAGGGCGCGCGATGGACGAGGTGATCGACCGCCTGCTGGTGCGTTTTGGCTGCGAAATCCTGACCCACGTGCCCGGCCGTGTTTCCACCGAAGTGGACGCCCGCCTGAGCTTTGACACCAGTGCCACCGTCACGCGCGCAGAGCGCATCATCGAGCTGTACCAGGCCGAAGGCATCCACATCGACCGCGTGCTCATCAAGATCGCGGCCACGTGGGAAGGCATTCAGGCCGCCGAAAAGCTGGAGCGCAAGGGCATCCACACCAACCTCACGCTGCTGTTTTCGTTCGCCCAGGCCGTGGCCTGCGGCCAGGCCAAGGTGCAGCTGATCTCGCCCTTTGTGGGCCGCATTTACGACTGGTACAAGAAGCAGGCGGGTGCGAGCTGGGACGAGGCCGCCCGCGCTGGTGCCAACGACCCGGGCGTGCAGTCGGTTACCCAGATCTACAACCATTACAAGCGCTTCGGCATTGCCACCGAGGTGATGGGCGCGAGCTTCCGCAATGTGGGGCAGATCACGGCGTTGGCCGGGTGCGACCTGCTCACCATTGCGCCCGAGCTGTTGGCGCAGCTGGCTGCGAGTGATGCGCCGTTGCAGCGGGCGTTGGATGCGGAGGCTGCCAAGGCGATGGACTTGCCTGCGGTGAACTATGACGAGGCGGGGTTCCGGTTTGCGCTGAATGAGGATGCGATGGCGACCGAGAAGCTGGCTGAGGGGATTCGGGCGTTTGCAGTGGACGCTGTGAAGCTGGAGAAGCTGATCCTCGCGGCTTGAGCTCGGGCTTCCTTTTTGAGCGGCTGGTGCCTGGGTTGCGGGCGCTGGCCGTT
>NZ_QAIM01000366.1:0-359 GCF_003061035.1 Acidovorax sp. HMWF018 | reverse complement strand
TTGCAGCTTCGTTCAGACATCCACGGCGAGTCAGAGCACGAAGCACGCACGCTCCGACGCGCGTGCCACCCCGCAACCGCCCCGCCGCAGGCGCAGCCAGCAGGGGGTGGACAGCCGGACATCCACACGGGCCATCGCTTTGCTCGGCCCAGGCAGCGCAGCGCGCGGCGCTTGCGCCCGCGATTCGGGGCCGAGCGCAGCGATGGCCCGTGTGGATGTTCTGCTCCCCGTGCCCCTCTGGATGCGCCGAGGAGCGCAGGGTTTGGCGGATCAGGGCTCGCGTGTGTCTGAGCGACGCGCAGCGGCGCGAGTTGAGCGAGACCCCGCCAAACCCGAGCACCGCAGGTTGCCCCGTAGCG
>NZ_QAIM01000365.1:0-2644 GCF_003061035.1 Acidovorax sp. HMWF018 | reverse complement strand
GCGCAGGGGCACAAGAGGGGCTGGATGATAGCGGCCCGCCACAAGGGATGCTGGCAGTGGTGGTATCCGCCGTATTTCCCCGAGCGAGGTAGCACGCCCAGCCCCACCCCGGCGTGTACGCAGTAACCACAACACCCCGGCCCTTGCGCTGCCTCGCCGGTAATGTTCCAATCGCGGTCTCGAAGGGGAGTAGCTCCCGCCTTGCCAGCCAGCCCACCGCCATCCGGGCTTGAGCGGCACAAGGCATCGGATTTGTCGTCAATACGAAGCTTTGCTTCCGGCAATCCGGGTTCACGCATAACCAGCTTGTGTAGAACTGAGCAAGACCTTTGATGGGCCCACCGTGGGCTGATCAAGGCCGTCCCTTCGCTTGCCATGTCTCCCCTGTCTGGGGCAAGCCTTCCTTGACCAGGTCACCGTAAGCCCCCTATCCCTGCGGGGGACTCGGCGCTACAGTGGCGCCAGGATCCTCGTTTCGCGCCACTGACATTGAGGAATTTATGGACTTTTTGGCTTCGCCCGAATTCTGGCTCGCACTCGGCCAGATCATCATCATCGACATCCTGCTGGGTGGTGACAACGCCGTGGTCATTGCCCTGGCCTGCCGCAAACTGCCCCCTGCACAACGCACCAAAGGCATCATCTGGGGCACTGCGGGCGCCATCGTGCTGCGCGTGATCCTGATCGCCTTTGCGATGACCTTGCTGGCGCTGCCCTTCCTCAAGTTCGTGGGTGCGCTGCTTCTGGTGTGGATCGGTGTGAAGCTGCTGGCTCCCGATGAAGAGGGCCATGGCGACGTGCAAGGCAGCGACAAGCTGCTGGCTGCCATCAAGACCATCATTGTGGCCGACTTGGTCATGAGCGTGGACAACGTGATCGCTATTGCCGGTGCGGCCCAGAACGCAGGCGACCATTCGTTCCTGCTGGTGGTGCTGGGTCTGCTGATCTCTATCCCGATCATCGTCTGGGGGAGTCAGCTGGTCATCAAGCTCATGGAGCGGTTTCCCCTCATCATCACGCTGGGTGGCATGCTGCTGGGCTGGATTGCCGGCGGCATGCTGGTCACCGACCCAGCCCTCGCCAACCCTGACAAGTGGCAGTGGATGCTCAAGATGCCCGTCGATAGCGTGAGCGGCGAAGTCACCGATGTCGTGAAGTACGGGGCCAGTGTGGCCGGTGCGCTGCTGGTTTTGCTGGCTGGCAAGATCATCCTGGCTCGCCGTGCCAGTGCCGGCTCGGCACCGGCTGGGCACTGACCGCTTCACGCGGATTGCATTGCATCTGAGGCGGCGCAGGGGGCCATACCGCTCCCCTGTGGTCAGCATCACACCTGGAGGTGGGTATGGACAGAGTCATCGTGTATGTGGACGACGCAGCGTACGCACAGCAAGTGCTGGCACCCCTGTGTGGGCGCCCAGCCAGCGCACACACCCATTGGGTGCTGGTAGCGTGTGCGCCACGCATGACCCACCGTGTCAGCAAATGGGTGAGCCACAGCACCCGCGAGAACTGGCGTACCAAGTGGGCGGACAAGCTGTTCGCACAAATTGTTCCGACACTTCATACCCCCTCGGGGGCTGTAACCACCGTGGTGGCCAAGGGCCCGTTGGCCGAGCTCACGGCTCAACTTCAGGCAGATGCCGGCGGTATGGTGACCGCACCCGTGGTGGACGCGCGCCGACCCAAGTCCGAGCCTGTGCAGCCCACTGGCCGCGTGGACGGGCGCTGGTCGTCACTGTCGGGCACGCTAGGCAGCGTGCTCACCGGCTTTGGTGTGTTGTGGGTGCTGGCGCTCGAATAGGCCGGTAGGCGTGTGTGGCCAGGCAAGCCACATCCAATCATTGCAGCACAGCAGGCCAGTGCTATTCTCCGGCCATGCGACTTCTTCTGAAATGGCTGCTCAGCGCTGCATCGCTGCTGTTTGTGGCTTACATCTACAGCGGTGTGGAGGTGAAAAGCTTCACCTCGGCGCTGATCGCGGCCTTCGTGATCGGCCTGTTCAATGTGGTGTTGCGACCGGTGCTGGTCGTACTCACCTTACCCGTCACCATCGTTACGGTCGGGCTGTTTCTCTTCGTCATCAACGCACTCATGTTCTGGGCAGCGGCCAGCGTGCTGGACGGCTTCCACGTCGCCGGTTTTGGGGCTGCGCTGCTGGGCTCGCTGATCTACTCGGTGCTGGGCCTGGTCATCGAATCAGCGCTCGGCGGCCTGTTCGCGAAGAAGTGACTCCATCGCACGCAGGCGCGTGTCGATGATGGAGGCCTCAATATGGTCCACCGCCGCACCGCCGCGGCGAGCCATATCCTGGCCGGCCTTGAACCGGTCTACAGCGGCGGCATAGTCATAGCGCGCAGCCTGCGCTTCTGCCTCGGCACGAATCGCCCTGAGCGCCTGGCCTTGTGCTTGCCAGGTGGACGCCAGTAGTTGCCACACAGTCGCATCCTTGGGGTGGGTTGCCACCCAGGTTTGCAAGGCTTGCGTGGCGTCCGCGGGTCGGTTGGCGCGCAACAGGGCTTGGGTACGCAGCACAAGTTCTGGCCTGCGCGCGTTGTTGCCATCTGGAATGGACGGCAGGGCCGCAGATGCATCGCCAGCTGCCAATTCGGTCTCTGCCACCAACAGGCGTGCGAGGCGATGCGCA
>NZ_QAIM01000364.1:0-3243 GCF_003061035.1 Acidovorax sp. HMWF018 | reverse complement strand
GCTGAAATTCTCAGCAGGTCAGTGGAACACCCTGGTCAATATTGGATTGGCACTTTGCGGTTTAGCTGGTCAAGATTGCATCGGCACCAACACTCACAATGGCCCTAGAGGCAGTCGATAGAGGTGCCTGCACTGGGCACTTGATGGGAGTGCATCGATTGCAGTGTTGTGTGAGAAATGCCAGTGAATGACACTGCCCGCTTGCCCGAGCGAAGGTCATAGAGCAACCCTTTGTCGCTATGGCTATCGCACTGCAACCAAAAGCGCCGACTGCACTGTGTTTGCGAACGCGCCAATGATGAGAGGCGCCAGCGAAAAGATTTAGACGTGTCTCAGGAGAAGACACAGGAGCGCTCTGCGTGTGAGAGCGCCCGGGGCGCAATTGATGCTCCCATCACCGAACCTTGTCGCCACCTGTCGCGACAGGACGTTGGCGCCTTACACAACGAACGGAGAGAAGCGCCTCTCGGAGCGCCACTCCCCAACTCTTGCTTGGGAACAAGGATCAACGTACCCGGAGAGGACTTTGCTGGAGGAGAAGCCAACAATCGACTGAAGCGGGTGCCGTTTGAGCACGACTCCGAGTCCGAGTCGGTGATAGCCGAAAGCCCAAGAGACACACTCAAAAAAGCGGTAGGTTGAGTCAGTGCGCACTACCTCTTCTACTCCCGAAACCACGCTCTGCCCCCAACCTAGAACATTGAGCGCGATTGGTGCGCGAAGCGTAAGCGCACGGTCATCCCACCCTTGAGGGCGGCGGCGTAAGCGGCAACGATGGTGTCCACCAAACCAGATAGGTGGACACCATGACCGAAGCCCAGAACAAGACCCGTCGGCGCCACAGCGCCGAGCTCAAGCAGCAGATCCTGGCCGAGTGCGCCCAGCCCGGTGCATCGGTGGCCAGCGTGGCGCTCTCGCACGGCATCAACGCCAACGTCGTGCACAAATGGCGCCGACTGGCCCATGCCCCCAGCACAGATATGCAAGTTCCCACCTTCGTGCCGGTGACGCTGCCTGCGCCCAGCTGTGCGCCGGCCCCAGACATCCGCATCGAGTTGCGCCGTGGCGCTACCAGCATCTCGCTGACCTGGCCGGTCTGCGCGGCCGAGCACTGCGCGGCCTGGATGCGGGACCTGCTCAAGTGATCCGCATCGACGCCCTGTGGCTGGCTACCGAGCCGCTGGACATGCGTGCCGGCACAGACACCGCGCTGGCCCGTGTGGTGGCCGTCTTCGGTGCTGCGCGTCCGCATCACGCCTACCTGTTTGCCAACCGGAGAGCCAGCCGCATGAAGGTGTTGGTGCACGACGGCATTGGGGTGTGGCTGGCGGCGCGGCGCCTGAACAGCGGCAAGTTCGTCTGGCCGCGTGACGGTGCGTTGACCACCACGCTCAGCCGCTCGCAGTTCGACGCTCTGGTGCTCGGGTTGCCTTGGCAGCGCCTGGGCGATGGTGGCCTCATCACCGTGCTCTGAATCTGATCGCTGACATGCGGCCTGCCAATCGGTGCATGTGCCAATGGCGTGGCGTTACCGGCGCTGGCACAGTCATGCCCATGGTCGTAGAGCCGCAATCCCTGGATAGTCTGAGTCCCGAGCAATTGCGCTCGGCGCTGCTGTCCATGCTGCAAGCCGCTGCTGCCAAGGACCAGGAGCTTGCCTTCAAGCAGACCCTCATCGACAAGCTCACGCACGAGAACGCGCTCTTGAAGCGCATGAAGTTCGCCGCCCAATCAGAGCGCTTCAGCCCTGAGCAGAAGAGCCTGCTCGACGACGAGATCGAAGCGGACCTGGCGGCCGTGGCCAGCGAGATCGACGCGCTGGCGCAGACGCAAGCACCGGCCACCCCCGAGAAGAGACAGGCCAAGCGGATGCCCTTGCCGGCGCACCTGCCACGCCGCGAGATCCGCCACGAACCCACGTCCACCACGTGCGCGTGTGGCTGCCAGATGAAACGCGTGGGCGAGGACGTGGCCGAGAAGCTGGACTATGTGCCCGGCGTCTTCAGTGTCGAGCGCCACATCCGCGGCAAGTGGGCCTGCGCCCGGTGCGAGACCATTCAACAAGCGCCGGTCGAGGCGCACGTCATCGACAAAGGTATCCCCACCACCGGCCTGCTGGCCCAGGTGCTGGTGGGCAAGTACGCCGATCACCTGCCGCTGTACCGGCAGGAGGCGATCTTCGGCCGCGCTGGCCTGGCCATCCCTCGCTCGAACCTGGCGCAGTGGGTGGGCACCTGCGGGGTGCGGCTGCAGCCGCTGGTCGATGCCCTGAAGACCGAGATCCTCAGCCACCGGGTGCTACACGCCGATGAGACGCCGGTGGCCATGCTCAAGCCCGGCGATGGCAAGACGCACCGCGCCTACCTCTGGGCCTATGCGCCGGGGGCCTTCGAGAGCATCAAGGCTGTGGTCTACGACTTCTGCGAATCCCGCTCGGGCGAACACGCCCGGCGCTTCCTGGGCCACGGCACCGACAAGGCCTGGAAGGGCTGCCTGACCTGCGACGACTTCAGCGGCTACAAGGCCTTGATCGCCAGCGGCGTGACCGAGGTGGGCTGTCTGGCCCATGCCCGGCGCAAGTTCTTCGACCTGCACGCGGCCAACCAGAGCCAGATCGCCGAGTTCGCCCTGCAGCAGTTCGCCCGGGTCTATGAGATCGAGCGGGACGTCAAAGAGCTGGACACCGAGTAACGGCAAGCCGTTCGGCAGCAGCAGACCCGGCCGATCCTGGACGCTCTTAAAGAGTGGATGACGCTGCAACGGCGCCAGGTGCCCGACGGATCAGCAACCGCCAAGGCGCTGGACTACAGCCTGCGGCGCTGGGATGCGCTGACCCGATTCGTGGATGACGGACAACTGCCGGTCGACAACAACTGGATCGAGAACCAGATCCGGCCCATTGCCATCGGTCGTAACAACTGGCTGTTTGCCGGCAGCCTGCGTGCGGGCCAGCGAGCGGCCGCCGTCATGAGCCTGATCCAGTCGGCCCGTATGAACGGGCACGACCCGTATGCCTACCTCAAGGACGTGCTCACGCGACTGCCCACGCACAAGGCCAGCCGCATCGTCGAGCTCCTGCCACACCGCTGGAAACCCGCCGACGCCTGATCACCGGCCTCGGTAGGCCTGGGTTTGCCGGACGCTTACGTTGCACCCAGCCATAGGACATAGGCTTTGAAGCCGCGCCCATTTCAGCTGGCGTGCAAACCGCCGAGCAACCATACCTATGCTGCCGCGCTGGCC
>NZ_QAIM01000363.1:0-1639 GCF_003061035.1 Acidovorax sp. HMWF018 | reverse complement strand
GATCAGGCTGGCGTGCAGCGCAGCGCCCAGCGGCAGGATGTCATCGTTAAAGTCATACCGACTGTTGTGCAAGGCGCTGCCGCTCGATCCTGTGCCCTGGCCAATGCGCAGATAGGCCCCCGGCTTGTTCTGCAGCATGAAAGAGAAGTCTTCAGCGCCCATGCTGGGCTCCAGGTCGCGCACCACGTGGTCGGCCCCCAGCAGCGACTCGGCCACATCGCCCGCAAAGATTGCTTCGCTTTCGCTGTTGATGGTGGCGGGGTAGATGCGTTCGTAGTGCACCGTGGCCGTGGCACCGAAGCCGAGCGCAATGGCGCTGCACAACTCCTTGAGGCGCTTTTCCACCATCTCCTGCACCAGCGGGTCGAAGGTGCGCACGGTGCCTACTAGCGTGGCCGTGCCGGGCAGCACGCTGAAGGCACCCAGGTCGCCTGCCTGCATCGCGCACAGGCTGACCACCGCACTGTCGATGGGCCGCACATTGCGCGAAACGATGCTCTGAGCTGCGGTGATGATGTGGGCCGCGACCAGCACAACGTCCACCGTCTGATAAGCGTGCGCGCCGTGGCCGCCACGCCCAGTGATCTCGACCGTGAAACGGTCGGCGGCTGCCATCATCGGACCGGCATTGATCCCCACGGTGCCGGGCTTCATTGCGGGCCAGTTGTGCATGGCGAAGATGGACTGCACGGGGAAGCGGTCAAACAACCCGTCTTCCATCATCACGCGGGCACCGGCAAAGCCTTCTTCGCCCGGCTGGAACACCAGCACGGCGGTGCCATCGAAGTTGCGGGTTTCGGCCAGATAGCGCGCAGCGCCAATCAGCATGGCGGTGTGGCCGTCATGGCCGCAGCCGTGCATGAGGCCCTGCTTGCAGGACTTCCAGGCGAAGTCGTTGTGCTCGGTCAGCGGCAGGGCATCCATGTCGGCGCGCAAGCCCACCATGCTACCGCTGGCGCTGCTGCGCCCACGAATGACGCCCACCACACCCGTGCGCCCGATGCCTTCGTGGATCTCATCCACACCGCAGAGCTTCAGCGCTTCCCTGACGCGTTTGCTGGTGTAGACCTCTTCGAAACCCAGCTCCGGATGGGCATGCAGGTCACGCCGCAGTGCCGTCAACTCAGGGTGGTACTGCGCGATGTGAGCGAAGGCGCGGCCACCAGCTTTCAAACGGGGGCCTTGCATCAGTGGCCTCCTGCCTTGCCAACGCGCAGTCGAGGATCGACCGCGAAGTACAGCAGGTCCACCACCAGGTTGATCACCACAAAGATCAACGCAATCAGGCACAGGTAAGCGGCCATCACAGGAATGTCAGCGAAGGTCACAGCCTGGATGAACAGCAGGCCCATGCCTGGCCACTGGAACACCGTCTCCGTGATGATGGCAAAGGCGATCAGGCCACCGAGTTGCAGACCTGTGATGGTCAGCACGGGCACGAGAGTGTTCTTGAGGGCGTGGCCAAAATGGATGGCCCGATTGGACAGGCCACGAGCCCGGGCGAACTTGATGTAGTCGGTGCGCAGCACCTCCAACATTTCGGCTCGCACCAGCCGCATGATCAGCGTGAGCTGGAAGATAGCCAGCGTGATCGCAGGCAAGGTGATGTGATGCCAACCCTTGGCCTTGAGCAAGCCGG
>NZ_QAIM01000038.1:0-2089 GCF_003061035.1 Acidovorax sp. HMWF018 | reverse complement strand
CCAAATGGGCGGCGCAAGAGGCCACAAAATCCAAAAAATGGCGTCTTCCGCGTTCGCGCGGGAAATTTCGAGGGCTTGTTCAGCGTAGCCTTAGAAGGCGGCGCCTTCTTGTCTGAAGGAGCGCAGGTCACGGTTGTCTCCGACAAGCTGCCATCGCCGACGGGGGGTGCGCAATGAACGTATCTTCCTGGTCCATCCGCAACCCGGTGCCGGCGCTGCTGCTGTTCGCGCTTCTGACGGTGCTGGGGCTCCTCGGCTTTCGGCAACTGCAGATCCAGGACTTTCCCGACATGGACCTGCCCACCGTCCAGATCTCGGCCACGCTAGAAGGTGCGGCACCGTCGCAACTGGAAACCGAGGTAGCGCGCAAGATCGAAGACAAACTGGCGTCACTGAGCCGCCTTGACCATGTTACGACGACCATCACCGACGGTTCGGTGGCGATCAGCGTAGGTTTCGAGATCGACAAAAATGGCGAGGAGGCGCTGAGCGAGGTGCGCAACGCCGTGGACAGCGTGCGCGCCGAGCTCCCGGCGAGCATGGCATCGCCCACCGTCTCCAAGATCACCACCGCGGGCGGGGCGTTCCTGACCTACACCATCGAGTCAGGCCGCCTGGATGACCAGGATCTGTCGTGGTTTGTCGACAACGACGTGACGAAAGCGCTGCTGGCGGTCAAGGGTGTGGCGTCGGTGGCCCGCGTCGGGGGACTGGACCGCGAAGTACATGTTGACCTCGATCCGACGTTAATGGCGGGCTTGGGCGTGACACCGTCGGATGTGTCCACACGGCTCAAGGCCACGCAAAAGGAAAGCTCTGGCGGCCAGGGCGACATCGGCGGGCTGCGGCAATCGACGCGCATGATCGCCACCGTTGGCACACCGGCCGAAGTGGCCGCCATCACCGTGCCGCTGGCTGATGGCCGCTACGTCAGGCTGGACCAGATCGCACGTGTCAGCGATGCCCGCGCGGAGCCCACTACGCTGGCGTTCCGCGACGGCCGTCCGGTCGTCGGCTTCAAAGTAACGCGCTCGCGCGGCTATTCGGACGTGGGCGTGGCGGACGGTGTTCGCACCGCGATGGCACAGTTCCAGCAGGCACACCCCGAGGTCAAGATCGACGAGGCCAGCAACACGGTCGCACCGATCGAAGACAACTACGAAGGTTCGATGCACCTTTTGATCGAAGGCGCGCTGCTCGCGATCATCGTGGTCTGGTGCTTCCTGCGCGACTGGCGTGCCACCCTCATATCGGCGACCGCGCTGCCGCTGTCCATCATCCCGACCTTCGGTGTCATGGCGTTGCTGGATTACTCGCTGAACACGATCACGCTGCTGTCCCTGTCGCTGGTGGTCGGCGTCCTGGTAGACGATGCAATCGTCGAAGTCGAGAACATTGAGCGGCACCTGCGCATGGGCAAGACCCCGTTCCAGGCGGCTATGGAGGCGGCCGACGAGATCGGCCTCGCGGTGATCGCGACGACCTTCACGCTGGTCGCGGTTTTTCTACCAACGGCGTTCATGAGCGGCATCCCTGGTAAGTTCTTTCGCCAGTTCGGCGTTACCGCGTCGGTCGCAGTGCTGGCCTCGCTGTTGGTTGCGCGGCTGTTGACGCCGATGATGGCCGCCTACCTGATGAAGCCCGTACAAGCGAACGCGCACGACCACACCGACGGTCCGGTGATGACTCGCTACCTGCACTGGGTGCGAACGCTGCTCTCACACCGCGTTGCCACCGTGGCGGCCGTGGCGGTCTTCTTTGCCGCCGCCGTCGGCGTTGCCATGTCGCTATCGACCGCCTTCATGCCGGCTCAGGACAAGGCGCAGAGCAGCGTTACGATCAAGCTGTCGCCGGGAAGCACGCTGGCCGCGACCGCTGTGGCGGGCGAACGCGCCTCAGAATTGCTGCGCACGCTGCCCGAGGTGCGCGGCGTGTTCATGGCCGTCGGGACCGCAGCCGGCGGCGGAATGGCGCCGCCCGGCGGCGCGTCGTCTTCCGCCGATCTGACGAGCGCAACCCTGACCGTGGAACTCGTGCCGCGCGGCGAGCGCGAACTCAAGCAGTCGGGCGTGGAAGCGAAGATGCGCGA
>NZ_QAIM01000362.1:0-3951 GCF_003061035.1 Acidovorax sp. HMWF018 | reverse complement strand
CCGCGCGGGCTGCGGGGCGTGTCTTCGTCGTCGGCGGGAGGCAGGTCGGGGGTCGTCATGGGCATGGGGCGATTGTCCACGCAGCACAGCATCCACACGCCCTTCGGGTTTACACCTAAACAAATGCGTTAGACATGAACGAATTTCTTGCCTAACATCAACGCATTCCGTTTAGATAAACGCATTCACCATTAACAAATCACTACCATGAGCACCGTCAAAACCTTTGCCTCCGCCGCCGACCTCGAAGTGAAGAAGGTGAGCTTCGAGAAGCTCTCCGACCACGCCTATGCCTACACGGCCGAGGGCGACCCCAACACCGGCATCATCATTGGCGACGACGCGGTGATGGTCATCGACACCCAGGCCACCCCCGTGATGGCGCAGGACGTGATCCGCCGCATCCGCGAGGTGACGGACAAGCCCATCAAGTACGTGCTGCTCTCCCACTACCACGCGGTGCGCGTGCTGGGGGCCAGCGCCTACGGCGCCGAGCACATCATTGCCAGCGAGGACACGCGCGACCTGATCGTGGAGCGCGGCCAGTTCGACAAGGACAGCGAGATCGGCCGCTTTCCGCGCCTGTTCCAGAACGTGGAGAGCGTGCCGGACGGCCTGACCTGGCCGACCATGACCTTCAACAAGAAGATGACCCTGTGGCTGGGCAAGCTGGAGGTGCAGATCCTGCAACTGGGCCGGGGCCACACCAAGGGCGACACGGTGGCCTGGCTGCCGCAGGAAAAGATCCTGTTCAGCGGCGACCTGGTGGAGTTCGACGCCACGCCGTATGCGGGCGATGCGTATTTCCAGGACTGGCCGCAGACCCTGGACAACATCGCAGCCCTGAAGCCCGAAAAGCTCGTGCCCGGCCGGGGCGCCGCGCTGCAGACGCCCGAGCAGGTGCAGGCAGGCCTGGCTGGCACACGCGCCTTCATCAGCGATCTGTACGAGAGCGTGAAGGCCAGTGCGGCAAAGGGCGAGGACCTGCGCAAGGTGTACGAGGCCACGTTTGCCAAGTTGCAGCCCAAGTATGGGCACTGGGTCATCTTCAACCACTGCATGCCGTTTGACGTGACCCGTGCGTACGACGAAGCCACGCAATACCCCGACCCACGCATCTGGACCGCCGAACGCGACATTCAAATGTGGAAGGCTTTGGAAGGCTGAGCCGCCGAGGTTGGAGGAGACAAAAACATGAACCCCAGAGACATTCCCACCGAAGCCTTCCACGCCAGCGGCGCCGAGGTGCAGGCCCTCGATTTCGGCTACGTGCGCTCGCCCGACCAGGACCGCGCCACGCCCGCACAGCACCCCATCGTGGTCATCGGCGCAGGCCCTGTGGGCCTGTCGCTGGCCATTGACCTGGCCCAGCGCGGGCAGCGTGTGGTGGTGCTGGACAACGACCACAAGCTCTCTATTGGCTCACGCGCCATCTGCTTTGCCAAGCGCACGCTGGAGATCTGGGACCGCCTGGGCGTGGGCCAGCGCATGGTGGACAAGGGCGTGTCGTGGAACCTGGGCAAGGTGTTTTTGAAGGACGAGCAGCTGTACGAATTCAATCTGCTGCCTGAAGAAGGCCACGAGCGTCCCGCCTTCATCAACCTGCAGCAGTACTACGCCGAGGCCTACTTGGTGGAGCGTGCGCTGCAGCTGCCGGGCATCGACATCCGCTGGCACAACAAGGTCACTGCCGTGCAAAGCCGCGCGGACGGCGCGCTGCTGAGCATCGACACGCCCGAGGGCGCTTACCAGATGGATGCGCAATGGCTGGTGGCCTGCGACGGCGCACGCTCGCCCACGCGGCAGATGCTGGGGCTGGAGAGCAAGGGGCGCATTTTTCAGGACCGCTTCCTGATCGCTGATGTGAAGCTGGCGGATGAAGCGAACTTCCCGACCGAGCGCTGGTTCTGGTTCGATCCACCCTTTCATCCCAACCAGAGCGTGCTGCTGCACCGCCAGCCCGACAACGTCTGGCGCATCGACTTCCAGCTGGGCTGGGACGCCGACCCCGAAGAAGAAAAGAAGCCCGAGAACATCATCCCGCGCGTGAAGGCGCTGCTGGGTGCGGATGCACAGTTTGAGCTGGACTGGGCCAGCGTCTACACCTTTGCCTGCCTGCGCATGGACCAGTTCGTGCACGGCCGCGTGGTCTTCGCGGGCGACAGCGCCCACGGCGTTTCGCCCTTTGGCGCACGGGGCGCCAACAGCGGCGTGCAGGACGCGGAGAACCTGGCCTGGAAGCTCGATTGGGTGCTCCATGGCCGCGCCAGCCCCGCGCTGGTGAGCACCTATGGCCCCGAGCGTGAATACGCGGCCGATGAGAACCTGTGCAACTCCACCCGCGCCACCGACTTCATCACGCCCAAGAGCGAGGTGAGCCGCCTGTTCCGCGACGCGGCACTGCACCTGGCACGCGAACATGCGTTTGCGCGGCGCATCGTCAACAGCGGGCGCCTGTCGGTGCCCGCCACGCTGCACCAGTCGCCCCTGAACACGCCGGATACCGATCACTTCGCAGGCACCCAGGTGCCCGGCGCCGTGCTGCTGGATGCACCGTTGACGAAACAGGGCCAGCCCACCTGGCTGCTGCGCGAGCTGGGGCCGGACTTCACGCTGCTGGTGTTTGGCCCGGCCCCGGCATGGGCCCATGACCTGCCCGGCGTGAAGGTGCTGCAGATCGGCATCGACGTGATCGACCACCAGGCGCTGGCCGCCCAGCGGCTGGATGCACTGCCGCGCACCGTGTACCTGGTGCGGCCCGACCAGCATGTGTGCGCACGCTGGCGCACGCCCACCGAAGCGGCCGTGCGCAGCGCACTGGCCCGTGCCACGGCCGCAGCCGTCTGACCAGGAAGACGACAAGGAACATGCCCATGCTGAACACCCAACCGAACCTGCAGGCCTGCGACGACTTCTATGAAGCGCTGATTGCAGCGCACCAGGGCCTGTCCACGCCCGAGAGCCACGCCATGAACGCACGCCTGGTGCTGCTGCTGGCCAACCACATCGGCGACCAGGCCACGCTGCAGCACGCGCTGCAACTGGCGCGCGGCAGTGCCGTGCCCACGGCCGACCGGCGCACCACCCCGGCCATCACGCCCGTGGTGCCCACCCACGCGGTGGCGGCCTAGCCCGCACCTTTTCACCTGGCACTTCAGCACCGCGCAGACGGTGCGGGGTCCGACCCGCCTTGAACTTTGACCACTACGGAGACAACACCACCATGCAGCGCAAACATTTCCTCGCCACCCTTGCGGGCCTGGCACTGGCCACCACACTGCCCCTGGCCCACGCCCAGGATTCCAAGCCACTCGAATGGGTGGTGGGCTACGCGGCGGGCGGCGGCTCGGACATCGTGGCGCGCACCATTGCCGAATCCATGTCGGCCACGCTGGGCCGCCCCATCATCATCAACAACAAGCCCGGCGCGGGCACCAACATCGCCGCAGAGTACGCAGCGCGCAACAAGGACTACGGCAACCTGATGTTCTCGGCCGACTTCGCCACGCTGGCGGCCAACCCGTTCCTGTTCAGCAAGCTGGCCTACAACGCCGAAAAGGACTTCCAGCCCGTGGGCCTGCTGGTGCGCTTTCCGATGTTCCTGGTGGTGTCCAACAGCGTGCCGGCCAAGAACCTCAAGGAGTTCATGGCCTGGGCCAAGGGCCAGGCCGATGGCGTGAACTGGGCGTCGGCGGGGCCGGGCAGCCCGCACCACCTCGTGGGCGAGCTGTTCCGCGAGCAGAGCGGTCTCAAGCTCACGCATGTGCCCTATCGCGGCGCAGCCCCGGCCATCCAGGACGTGATCGGCGGCCAGGTGCCTGCGATGTGGATCGACAGCGCCACGGTATACCCGTTCCTCGCGGGCAACAAGGTGCGCGCCATTGGTGTGGCCAGCCCGCAGCGAGTGACCACCATGCCCGATGTGCCCACGATTTCCGAGCAGGGCCTGCA
>NZ_QAIM01000361.1:0-4930 GCF_003061035.1 Acidovorax sp. HMWF018 | reverse complement strand
GGCTGACCCCTTCCGGTGGCTGCGGCGCGGCGCGCACATCGTCCAGGCCGCGCCGCAGCCACCGGAAGGGGTCAGCCACGCGCAACGGCTGCAGCTGCACGGGCTGCGCCGTCTGGGCCTTCACGCGGTCGGCAATGGCCTCGGCCTGCCGGGCCTCGGAGGTGTCTGGGGTGCCAAGGGTGTCCGGCGGAGGCTTGGAGGATGTCGCGTTCATGCCGCCACACTAAGCCCGCCCGTTCGGCTGCGCCACTGAGGAAAGCCCGTAGCCCACACGAAATCCAGCGGCAGTGGGCCGCGCCGGACCCTTGCCGAGGCCGCTCAGCCCTGGGTGAACGCGCGTTCCATCGCCTGTTGCAGGTCGCGCCGCAGGTCCTCCACAGCCTCCAGGCCGATCGAAAACCGCACCAGCGTGCCCGGCTTCAAATGGGCGGGCGGCCGACTGCGCATACTGGTAATGTTGTAAGGGACGACCAGGCTCATGGGGCCGCCCCAGCTGTAGCCCAGCTTGAACAAGCGCAAACCGTCGCAGAAGGCATCCACCTGCTGTTGCGTGTACCGGGCGTCGATCATCACGCTGAACAGGCCAGCTGCCAGCCCCTGCCCGCCGTGCGCAGCGCCACACAGGCCCTTCCAGTGTGCATGGCCGGGCGCGCCTTCCAGCGCGGGGTGCAGCACTTGCGCAATGGCGGGTTGCTGCTGAAACCACCGCGCCAGGTGGCGGGCAGCGTCATCGTGGGCGCGATAGCGCAGTCCGATGCTGGGCAGCGCACGCAGCACGGCCTCGGCGTCGTTGGCCCCCACGCCCAGTCCCAGCCGCATGTGCGTCAGCTTGATCTTCATGTGCAGGCCCGGGTCGCGCGTGATCACGCTGCCCATGAGCACGTCACCTCCACCGCTCGGATACTTGGTGAGCGCATGGGCCGAGATGTCCACCCCCAGGCTGCCGTCGCCGGTCAGGTCAAAGGGCGCAAACGCCAGGCCCGCGCCCCAGGTGTTGTCCAGCGCGGTTATCACGCCCCTATCGCGGCAAATGCGCACCTGCTCGCACAGGTCCGGAAACTCCATGCTGACAGAGCCCGGCGCCTCCAGCCAGACCAGACGGGTGGCCGGCGTGATGCGGGCAGCCAGGTCGGCCGGATCCAACGGGTCGTAAAACACATGGGTGATCCCGAACCGGGCGAGTTCGCCATTGGCCAGATCCTTGCCGGGCCCGTAGGCGTTGTCGGGAATCAGCACCTCATCGCCGGGCTTGACGAGCGCCAACCCCACGTTGGCAATGGCCGCCAAGCCACTGGGCACCAGCACACACTGCAGACCGCCCTCCAGCGCACACAGGCGCTCTTCGAGGATGAAGGTCGTGGGCGTGCCGTGCAGCCCGTAGGTGTAGCCGCTTTTGTCTTTCCACTCGCGCGAGCGCATGGCCGCAACGCTGGGAAAGATGACGGTGGAGGCCTTAAAAACCCCCGGTTGGGGAGCTACAAAACCGGCCGGAGGCTGGTAGTCGTGGTGGACGATATGGGTGGCAAGATCAATGTCGTGGTCTTTCATGCCAGCCATGGTAGCGCGCCGTCCGGAGTGACCCGGGCGGCGCTCAGATCGCTTGGCGATCACACCGCAGGGCTTGGGATGCATGCACCACAAGCCCTGCAGGTTGGCATTAACCAGCCGTCACGACCAGCTGGTTGTTCACCGAGGTCACGCCACTCACGCCCTTGGCGATGGTCTCGGCGCGGTCACGGGCCACCGTGGAGGGTGCGGGCCCGTTGAGCGTGACCTTGCCGTTGACAGTGTCTACATTGATCTTGACGGCGCTCAGGTCGGGATCCTTAGCCAGGCCCGCGCTTACCTGGGCGGTGATGGTGGCATCGTCGATCACGCCCTTGGCGGAGTTGGCTGCCTGTTTGGCCGTGGCTTCCGCATTGGCGGCGCCCTGCTCCATCTTGGTCTCTGCGTTCTGCATCGCGCCCTCGGCCTTTACACGGGCGTCAGCTGCGGCTTGTTCGGTCTTTTCGACGGCAGAGTCCAGTCGCTGGCCCACGGTGGGCTCTTCGGTCTTGTTGCAGGCGGCCAGGCCCAGGGCCAGGGCACTCACGGCCAGAATGCTCGCAACGCGATGGGTGGGACGGTCGATCAGATTCTTGGGGTTCATGCAATGACTCCTTGCGGTTGAAACATGGCCTCACTGTAGGCAGCGGGCCGCGGCTTGCGGGTCGGACATCGCCGAAGTGCTTGTAGGACGGCAACGCCAGCCGCGCATCGGCCGCAGTCCCTGCTGAGCGGGTGACAATCGGGGCATGACCGTGTCTTCGCTCGCCCGTTGGCTTCCTTTTTTGAAATGGCCCCGCCCTGACCGACAACTGCTCAAAGGGGAGTTCTGGGCGGGCATGACGGTGGGGCTGATGCTGGTGCCGCAGGGTGTGGCCTATGCGGCACTGGCGGGCATGCCGCTGGTCACGGGCATCTACGCATCGCTGATTCCGGCGCTGGTCGCCGTGCTGTTCAGCTCATCCACGCGGCTGGGGGTGGGGCCCACAGCGCTCACCAGTTTGCTGATCGGCGCCTCGCTCACCGGCCTGGCGGAGCCAGGCAGTGCGCAGTGGGTGGCCCTGGCGGCATGGATGGCCCTGCTGTCGGGTCTGCTGCAGATGGTGATGGGCATGGCGCGCTTTGGCTGGTTGCTCAACCTCGTGACCTCACCCGTGCTCAATGGTTTTACGCAGGCGGCGGCCCTGCTGATCCTGGGGTCGCAGTTGGGGGCACTGACAGGGTTGCGGGCTGCCGACTGGGGCGCCCTGCTGTCCACGCCATCGCTGGGGCTGTTCGACCTGACTGCAGCGGGCTTCGGCCTGGGGAGCCTCGCTTTGCTGATGCTGGCGCGCCGCGTGTTGCCCCAGTTCCCGGCGGCCATCGTGGTGGTGGGTGCTGCGGGTGCTCTGAGCTGGGCTCTGGGTTATGCCGATGCAGGTGGCGCAGTGGTGGGCGCCTTGCCATCGGGCTTGCCAGCGCCCTATTGGCCCGGTGCCCTGCCCTGGTCCAGCTTCAGTGCATTGGTCATGCCCGTGCTGGTGGTGACGCTGGTGAGCTTTCTGGAGACGGCATCGAGCGCCAAGGTGGAAAGCCAGCGCTCCAAGGAGCAGTGGAACGAAAACCAGGACCTGATTGGCCAGGGCCTGGCCAAGATCAGCAGTGGCCTGTGCGGCAGTTTTGCCACGAGTGCGTCGTTTTCACGCTCGGCCATCAACCTCTACGCCGGTGCCAAGACGGGCTGGGCCACACTGTTTGCGATCAGCCTGGTGCTGGTCGTGCTGCTGTGGTTGACGCCCGCGCTGTACCACGTGCCGCAGTCGGTGCTGGCGGCGGTCGTGGTCACGGCCGTCACCAGCCTCATTAAACCGGGCACCCTGGTGAGGCTGTGGCGGGTGTCGCGGGTAGAGGCAGTGATCGGCGGCGTCACCTTTGCCCTGACCCTGGCCACGGCGCCGCGCATGTACTGGGGCGTGCTGGTGGGCTTGCTGATGAATCTGAGCCACTTTCTCTACCAGCGACTGCACCCGCGCATCATTGAAGTGGGCCTGCACCCTGATGGGAGCCTGCGCGACCGGCACCTGTGGCACTTGCCGCCACTGGCACCCCGGCTGCTGGCGCTGCGCATGGACGCGGAGCTGGACTTTGCCTCTGCCAGCGCTCTGGAGCGGCGCGTGACCGAACACCTGGCCGCCCACCCCGAGGTGCTGCACCTGTGTCTGCTGGCGCAGCCCATCAACCGCATCGATGTGACCGGCGTGGAAACCTTCGCCCAGTTGCTGGCGCAAATGGAACTGCGGGGTGGAACATTGCATCTGAGCGGACTGAAGCTGCCAGCAGAGCAGGTGCTGCGGCAGGCGGGGTTGCTGAAGCTGGGCCCCGGGCTGGCCATGTACCGCACCGATGCCGAGGCGCTGGTGGCGCTGCAGCAGCTTCCCGAGTCCGTCGTGGCCCGTGCGTAGACCGGGTTTCACCTACGCCGCGCCGGCGTTGCGTTGGCCCTGTTCTTGCTGGCGCACTGGTACACTTGCCTAACTCTTTTTGTTCCAATTTGTGTCTGACTCTGCGGCCTCTCATCTGGTAGATCTGCGCGACCTTCGCCTGGATACTGCTCACGCTCTGGTGGCTCAGGCCGGCGGCAGCGAGGCAGCACTGCACCGCGAGGTGCCTTCTCTGTACCTGCAGGGTCTCATCGATGGCCTGTGCGAGCTGTCGCTCAAAGACCCGCTCACCGGCCTGGCCAACCGCAGACATTTCCGCGCCGTGCTCGAGCGCGAGATCGACCGCGTCACGCGCTCAGGCGAGGCGGCACTGCTGCTGATGCTGGACATTGACCATTTCAAGAAGGTGAATGACACCCACGGCCACCTGGCTGGTGACGTGGTGTTGCAGTCAGTGGCCCGCACGCTCAGTGCTTGCGTGCGCCCCATGGACACCTTGGCCCGCTACGGCGGCGAAGAATTTGCCGTGGTGCTGCCGGCCTGCCAGGCTGCTTTTGGCCGCGTGGTGGCAGAACGCATCCGGCGCGCGGTGGCCAACACGCCCATCCGCATTTCCCCCACGGTGGAGCTGAACGTCACCGTGAGCATCGGCGGAGCGTTTGCCATGCAGTGGATCCGCTCCACCACCCTGCTGTGGACCGACCGGGCCGACCACCAGCTCTACCAGGCCAAGGCGTCGGGCCGCAACCGCGTCAGCATCGAGGAACAACCCGACAGCACCGTCAGTGCCGAAGAGAAAAGCCTGTTGTTTGGCCCGCTCTACACCCCTTCGGGTTGGGGCGACCTGCCTCCACTGGACCCCAACCCAACAGGCAGCGCCTACTGAAAGTTAGATGATGAGCGACGCGCTGTCCCCCCAACCCACAACGCCTGCAGCCCCTGCAGGCCCTGCCACCCCCCTGGCC
>NZ_QAIM01000360.1:7056-11680 GCF_003061035.1 Acidovorax sp. HMWF018 | reverse complement strand
TCCTTCTACCCGCCCCAGGCCCCTAACAACCCCACGCCGGGCAAGTGGTACTTGCGGCATGTGGCGTTCCTGGGCGCGCAGCCACCGGCTATTGCAGGCCTCAAAGACATCCAGTTTTCTGAAGACGACGCAGGCGGCGCCGTCTCGTTCTCCGAATCCGCCGAACCGTCAACCCCCCAGGAGTCTCTATCCATGACCGAAGCAGAAATCAAAGCAATGCAAGAGCAGCTTGCTGCAGAAAAGAAGGCCCGCGAAGAAGCTGAGGCGAAAGCCGTTGCCGAAGCCAAACGCGCCACTGCAGCCGAAGCCGCTACAGCATCTTTCGCAGAAAAGGCCCGAGCAGACCGCAAGGCGGGGTTTGTGTCCTTCGCCGAAACCCAGGTGGAAGCTGGTCGCATGCTGCCAAAAGACAAGGACATGGTCGTGGCCACGCTGGAGGTCCTGGCCGATGCCCAACCCGTGGAATTCGCTGAAGGCGACACCACCCGCAAGGTCAGCCCTGCGCAGTGGTTCCAGGATCTGTTCGCCAGTGCCAAACCTGTCGTGAGCTTTGGCGAGTTTGCCGGTGGCCGTGGCCAGAGCGCTGCGCAAACCGGTGCGGCGAAGGGCAAGAGCGATGCCGAGATCGATAAAGCCGCGCAGGACTACATGCGCCAGCACAAGGTGAACTACTCCGAGGCGCTGACCGCCGTCACTACGTCATTCACGAGCTGAACGCCCGAAGTAGCGCCACGCCACCCAATCCACCACATCTTCACGCCACCAGGAACAGACCACCATGTCCATGACCCTTGCCGAGATCCGGCTCAAGCAAAACCCCATCCTGACCGGCCTGCTGCTGGGCCTCGGTCAGGGCACGCACATCGCTGAAAAGCTCTTCCCGCGCCTGCCACAGGCCCTGTCTAGCGTGACGCTGGCGCAGCTTGGCGACGAGCGCCTGCGCCGCTACAACCTGCGTCGTGCGCCTGGTGGCCCGACCAAGCGCGTCAACATTAAGTACGAAGGCAAGACCTATTCGGTCGAGCAGTACGCGGTGGATGTCCCCATGCCCCGAGAATTGCTGCGCGAGGCCGACGAGAGCCGCAAGCTCAACGTGGGCAATTACCTCGATGTGAGCCGCATCGCCATGGCAACGGCGAGCGACATCCTGGCTCTGGACTACGAAATCGACGTGGCCTCGCTGGCAACCACCCCGGGCACTTATGCCGCAGGCCACGTCCTGGCGCTGGCGGGTGCCACCAAGTGGAGCGCCGAGACCGGCACGCCGGTAACTGACATTCGTGCGGCGGGCGATGTGATCCGCAAGAAGATCGGGAAGCGACCCAACAAGCTCACGCTCTCCGCAGACGCTGAAAGCGCCCTGGTCACCAACAAGGAGGTGCGCTCCTATCTGCCGTCCTCGCAGATGGGCCCAGCGACCCATGAGCAGCTCAAGACCATCCTCAAAGTCGATGAGATCGTTGTTGGCGATGCCGTTTGGATCGATGAGACGGACACAGGCCGCGACGTGTGGGGCAACAACGCCATCCTGGCCTATGTGCCCACCATCGGCGGCAGCGGCAGTGCTGACATCAGCTTGGCGCAGCCGGCCTTCGGTTTCACCAACGTGATCGAAGGCCACCCATTTGCCGAAACCCCGTACTACGCCCAGGACGGCTCCAAGTCCTGGATCTATGGCGCCACCTACGAACGCCGCCCGAGCGTGGCCTACAACAACGCTGCCTTCCTTTTCACCAACCCGAAATAACCCGCCGCCGCAGGGGCTGTCGTTCAGCCCCAACTTTTGTGAGCGAGAACCCCGGCGGTCGCCGCGCCGCCGGGCCTTTCATAGACGAGGAATTCACCAATGAGCAAATTGATCGCCCTTGTGGCTACCGCCGTGATTGTGGGTGGCGAGCGTACTGTCATTCAGCCCGGTCAGGAGCTGCCGGACCTGAGCAAGCATGACGAGCGCGAGCTGTTGCAGTCGGGCGCCGCAGAAAACCCGGCTGACAAAGTGGCCCTTGCGAAAGCAGACGCGCGCGCAGCGGCCGCGACCAGTGCCGAGTTTCAGGCCGCTCGCGAACGCGCACAGCAGGAGCGCGCCTCCACCAACGCTGACGGCAGCGATGCAGCGGCGGTCGCAACGGTGAGTGCGCCAGCGTCCCCCCCGGTAGCCGCGTCTACCACTGCCTCGCCCGCCCCGGCGCCCGCAGCAACCACGGCCAAGACACCCGCAGCACCTGCTAAGGCCGCTGCAAAGACCACCCCGCGCAAATAAGCGCAGGGCACCGTACCCCCTTAACTTCAGGAGCCAAACACAATGCCATCGCAAAACAACACTGGCCGCCAGTTCGACAAGCAGCATTCGGTGACCATCGTGGCCACGGCAGTATTGGCTGCCAACCGATTCGCCGCGTATGACGGCGGATATCCCACCATCGCAGGTGGCGCCAAGGATTGCCAGGGCGTTACCGAAAACGCCGCCGACATCGGCGAGGCCGTCGCCCTGACCACGGGCTACAGCGCACTGGTTGAGGCAGAGGCCGCCATCGCCTTTGGGGTGTACGTGAAGGTGGGCACCGATGGGAAAGCCATCACGGGCTCCGCTGCGGACCATTGCGGCCGTGCATTGGGCGCAGCCACCCAGGCCGGGCAGTTGTTCGAAGTGCAGCTCTACAAGCACGTACACGCCTGATAGGCCGAGGCGCACCAGTCAATGAACTACGCCACTGTCCAGGACATGATCGACCGCTATGGTGAGCCGGAGATGATCCAGCTCACCGACCCGGTCATCGTGGCGGTGCAGGCGCCCACGGCACAGCGCGCGCTGGAGGACGCCCAAGCGTTTGCCGACAGCTTTGTGGGCCGCGTGTACCGGCTGCCCTTGGCGGGGTGCGCTAAGCCCGCCCCCGTGCCGGGCGACCTCGGCGCTGTGCAACTGGTGGCGCCGCCACAACTCACCCGCGTGGTGTGCGATGTGGCGCGCTATTACCTCTATAGCGACCTGGCTCCCGAGCACGAGGTGTACCTGCGCTACAAGGCTGCGGAGCGCGAGCTCATGCAGATTGCCGAAGGCAAGTCCGTGCTGTCATGTCCCTGGGGTGGCGTTCCTGGTGCACTGGTGGCGGGCGATGCGCCTGGCGATGCTGAGGTCTTCCACAGCTTCAGCCCGCGCCGCATCACCGACGAAACCTTGCGAGGCTTTGCATGAGCACTCGGGGCTTGAGTGATGCCGAAGCCAACAACTGGCTGGCGTTGGAGCCGCACCTGCTCGCGCTGCTGACTGATGCCGTGCAGGGTATGAGTCCTGCGGTGCACGTACTCACCAGCGCTGACCTTGCCGACGTGAAGGAAAGCTCGCAGAAGACCCCAGCCGTGCACCTCATCTATGGCGGCTATCGCATCGCTGAAGACCTCCGCATCTCTTGGCGGTTAGTGCACAAGTGGTTCGTCGTGGTGGTTGTGCGCAACGTTGCCGGAGTTCGTAGCGGCAAGGCCGCACGGCAAGACGCAGGCCCGATGGTGGCTCGGGTAGTAGGTGCGTTGGTGGGTGCCGGTGTGCCAGGTGCTACGCAACCCCTCACGCTGGTGTCACCCCCGCCCGCGACCTATCGCGCAGGCCACCAGTACATCCCGTCGGCCTTTGAAGTCGAAACAATTTTCCGTAAGCCGCAAAACCCATAGGAGTTCCAATGGCAGCCACTGAAATCATCAAGCGTACCTACGCCCCCAGCGCCCTTGTGGGCAAGATCTACGCAGCGCCCTACGGTAGCGCGGCGCCGCTCACGCCCATTGGCAACGTCTTGGAAGCAGCCACCGAGCAGAGCGAAAACGTCGAAAAGCAGGACGACATGACCATGCTGGGCGGCGGCACCCATGCTGAGGTTCGTCGCGTGACGGGCGTGAAGTTCAGCGCCAAGATCGCAGACCTGAACGTCGTCAACTACGCACGCGCAGTGCTGGGTACCGTGAGCCCGGAAGATGCGGGCACGGTCATGAATGTGCCTGGCATTGCCAAGTTGGGCGGCCTCATTCCATTGCCGCACATCAATGTGAGCGACCTGGTGCTGAAGAAGGGCACCACCACCGTTGCGGCGGCTGGCAACTTCGACCTGCTGCCAGAAGGCATTTGGGTGCGTGCCGATGCTGCGGCCCTCACCGACAACGACGCCATCACCTACAGCTACAGCTATGCCGATCAGGTGGTGATTGAAGCCCTGACCACCAAAGCGCCGGAGCTGACGTTCCGCTTCGCTGGCCTGAATGAGGCCGACTCGGGCAAGCCAGTGATTTTTGATCTGTGGCGCGTGAGCCAGGGCGTGGCCAAGCAACTGTCGCTGATCAAGAAGGGGTTTGGTGCCCTGGACATCGAGGGCGAGGTGTTGCAAGACCCGACAAAGACGGGTGTGAGTATCAGCCGCTACATGCGCACGATCCACGTCTAAAACCCGTCGCCCTCGCACTGGGCCGCCTGCCGCAATACCAGGCGGCGCGCGGCCCATTTTTCTCTCTGCTCCCAGCCCACACCACCCATGGTCCAACCCGTAGAAGTTGTCATCCAAGGCAAAGACCAAGCGAGCGGCGCCTTGAACAGCGCTGGCGAGAGCGCTTCCAAGATGGGGGACTCGCTGTCCCAGGCCGC
>NZ_QAIM01000360.1:4730-7043 GCF_003061035.1 Acidovorax sp. HMWF018 | reverse complement strand
AGGTTGAGCAGTCCGAGATCGAGCTGCAGCGTCAGCATCTAGCAGCCAGCCAGGCCGAGCAGCAGGCCCGGCTTCAGGCTGCCCAGGCCAAGGGCGATGACGCGACCGCCACTCGCGCCAGGAATGCCCTGGCTCAGATTGAGGCTGACCAGCTCGGCTTGGTCGCACGCGCCAAGCGCGCTGAGGCCAGCGCAACCCAGCAAGCCACCGCTGCGCGCCGTGAAGAGCTGTCTGCTGTCGGTCCGCTGAATGCTGCCCACGCTCAGGAGCTGCAGGCCGCCGAGAACTACGCGAAGGCCCTGCGGGTTGAAGCGGCTGCTGCGGACCAGGCCGCGCAGCGCACACGTGACCTGGGTTCCGCTCATCGGTCTGCAGCAGGCACCACAGATCAGCTCAGCGGCCGGGTTGGGAATCTGACCCAATTGCTGGGCCAGATGGCTGGCGCATTGGGCGCCGCCTTTACCTTCCGCGAGTTGGTCACTGCTGCCGCTCAGATGGAGCAGCTGCGTAGCGGGCTGACGGCTGTCACGGGTGATGCGGCCAAGGCGGGCCAAGAGCTTGAGTTCGTTCGCAAGGTCGCGATCCGTATCGGCGCGGACGTTACTGAAGTCGGAAAAGCCTTCCTGGGTTTGTCCGCTGCAACGAAAGGTACAGCTGTCGAAGGCGAGCCCACGCGCCAGGTCTTTGAGTCGGTGGCCACAGCCATGGGCAAGGCGGGTAAGAGCAGTGCTGAGACGGCAAACGCATTGCAGGCGCTTGCCCAGATGGCTAGCAAGGGCGTGGTGCAGTCCGAAGAGCTGCGTGGCCAGCTCGGCGAAGCCCTGCCGGGCGCCCTTAATGCGGCAGCCAAGGGACTCGGCATCACGACCGCCGACCTGATGAAGCTGGTCGAAGAGGGGAAGATCGCCGCTAGCGATCTGTTCCCGGCGCTCGCCAAAGGCTTGGACGATCTCTATGGCGGTGCCCCCTCGGCGCAGACCCTGAGCCAGGAGATCACCAATATCAAGAACTCGTTCACCGAGATGGCGGCCAACATCGGTGATTCGGGAGGGCTCTCGGCGTTGAAGGTCGGCGCTGAAGTTGCCCAGGGCGCCATTGTGAGTCTCGATGCCACGGTCGTTGCGACTGGCAAAAGCATCGGCACCGTCATTGCAGCCGTCGCAAACAGAGATTTCTCCGGGCTGAAGCAGGCCTTCGCTGATATCCAGAAGGAAGCACAAGACAAGCTGCTGAAGGCGGCGCAGCACAACGACACGCTGCGCGCCGCCATCAAGGCCAGCGGCGACCAGGGAGCAATCGCCGCTCTTGCTCAACAGGACCTGGCCGCAAAGACGCAGCAGGCCGGAGGTGCAGCAGCCGCAGGCGCAAGCGACTTCATCAAGTTGCAGAACGGCTACCGCCTGGTCGTTGAATCCGTCAGAGAGCAGATCGCGGAACAGGAAAAAAGTCTGATCGCCCGCGATGCGGAAGGCAAGGCATCCATCTCGCTGGCCCAGGCCTTCGGTACCGAGGCCCAGCAGCGTGCGGCCGTTGTCACGGCCACTGCCAATTCAGCAGCGGAGCAAGAAAAGATGGCCCGGCTCAAGCTCACCGAGTTGGCCACCATGCAGGAGGAACTGAAGGCTCTGAAGGCCTCCGCAGCGCAGATGGCCGTCGTCGACGACATCAAAAAGAAACAGATTGCAGATCTGGAGAAGCAGATCGGCCTGCGTCAGCAAGATGCCGACAAAGCCGTGGCACAGGCCCAGGCAGGCAGACTTGCAGCAGAGCAAGCCAAGGCTGAGGCAGAGGCGTACAAGGACAACAGCGCCCGTGTGAACGAGCTGCGCGAAGCCTACGACCGTGCCAAGGCCAAGCTGGAGGAGGTACGTGCGGCCAAGGCCGCTGGTAAAGCCACGACCGAGGATGTCACCAAGGCCGAGCTGGAGGCAGGCAGGGCGGCGCTGGTCTACCGCGACGCGCTCCAAGACCAGCTCAGATCCATCGAAGCCAAGCGGAATTTGCAGGCTGCTGAGATCGACGTCCAGTCCACCACGCTGCGCCTTGCCATTGAGCAGCAACGCGCAATTGTCGAGGTGGCCAGAGCCCGTGGTGACGAGCGAACGGCCATCGCTGCGCAGAACGAAATTCGCCGCTTGGAGATCGAGCTGCTGCGCCTCACTGCCCAGGCCAAGCGCGCGGAGGCTGACGCAGCCATCGCAAGTGCCGAGGCCAAGAAGGCTGAGCTGATCGCCGCTGACCAATACAACGGCGCCAAGAAGCTGGAGATCGAAGCCGCGCTCAAGGCGGCGGAGGTAAAGCGCTTGGAGGGCG
>NZ_QAIM01000360.1:0-4720 GCF_003061035.1 Acidovorax sp. HMWF018 | reverse complement strand
GCAGCCAACAAGTTGCGCAATCTGGCTCAAGCGCAGACCAACTTGAAGAGTTCCGCGGATACCGCCACAGGTGCAATCCACAATCAGGCTGCTGCGATGGAGCGCTTGGCTGAAGGCGTGGAGCGAGTTGGCCAGGGGTACAGGAACAAGGATGGCTTCACCAGCGACGCTCTGGGCAAGGCGCAAACGCAGGGTATTTGGACGCGCACCGCCATCATCGACTACCTCAAGCAGGCGGGTCTCGAAGAGCAGATCGCCACCAAGTTGTCCGAGCAGTTCATAGACGCGAACGGCAACGTGCCCTATGAAGCCAACGACGTGCAAAAGCGGTGGGCGGGCAAGTTTGGCACGCTCTCTGAGGCCCTTGGCAAGATGGCCGAGTACTACCGGTACACAGATGAGGGGCAGGCTGATGCCTCGCAGATGTTGGACTTCGAGAAGCGGCGACGCGGGACCCCCCAGCTTCAAGGCCAAGGTGCGTCTCCGAGCGCTAACAGTGGCGCCAGGCCTGGGATCAACGCCGCAGCCAATGGCGGCAGTAGTGGTGCGCCAGGCGCCACCTACGTCTCCAACATCACCATCGACGGCCAGCCCACCACCGTGCGCTTTGCCGATGCAGAAAGCCAGGGCAAGGGCGAAGACCTGCTCCGCAGGCTGGCTCGGGCCAAGAGCACGGCTGTCCGGTAGACCCCATGAGCATCACCCTGACTTACAGCGGCACCACCGCCACCCTGAGCGATCGCCTGCACTGGGCGGACGAGTTCGACTGGTCCCCGGTCGAGCAGGCCACGGGCTATAGCACCACTGGCGCTCTGCTGGTGGACGTGTCCCTCAAGCAAGCGGGCCAGCCCATCACGCTGGAAGGCACCGACACCAACGCCTGGATCAGCCGCGCCCTGTGCAGCTCCTTGCAGGCCTGGGCCAAGTTGCCCGGCATCCAGCTCGAGCTGGTCCTGCGTGGCGAGACGCACCTGGTCATCTTTGACCACGCCAAGGGCGGCTTCTCGGCCCAGCCGATCTGGAAGCTCCTGGACGGCGAGATCACGCCCGAGCTGTTCTACCGCCCCACCTTCCGTTTTCTGAAAGTCTGATCCATGACCATCCTTGAAGGCGACATCAAGCTGCTCGCGTCCCGTGTGATGGACGACGTGCCCGAGGGCGGCGGCGGCCCCACGGGCAACGTCATCCCCTACGGCGGCAGCAACCACATCTTCCGCGACATCACCGAGGCCGACCGTGCCGGTGGCAACGTGAGCATCATGCAGGTGCATGCCGCAGTGATGACCCCCAATGCCGAGTACTACGGGGGCGCGAACTTCATCCTGTCCATGCCGCCCACCGACCCGAATGTGTCGGTGACCCTAGCCAAGTGCAACCTGTTCGCCCGCCGCACCGAGATCGCGGCGGCCATTGCCAACTACCTGATCAAGGCGTCCGAGTGGTCCGGCTACCTGCTGGAGAACCATGTCCAGGGCCAGCGCAACATCCAGCTTTTCCACCGGCCTGGCACGGCCACGCCGCCCATCGGCCGCACCCTGGTGCTGATCTACAACGAAGGCCTGGCGGGCGAGCGGGTCCAGTACGTGCGGGTGACCAAGGCCACCACCGAAACGCGGGTGTTCACGTACAACAGCAACGGCAGCTATGTGGACTTCCTGGGTTCGGTCACCCAGCTCGACCTCTCGGACAGCCTGCGGTTTGACTTTCCGGGGAGCCCACCCGACCGGGGCTTCGGCCGCGCAGCGGGCAAGACCATGATCCGCGACACCACCGTGGCGGATGCGGCCGAGTACTACGGCGCTGCCCCCACCGTGCTGGCCGGAACCACCGGCGACACGAACGTGAAGGTGGACAGCATCTACACCCAGCTCGTCCCCAACTCGCGCACCGAGACCTCGGCACTCGACCAACGCCCGGCCGCAGCGCGCTCCATCGTCCTGGCCGAGGCTCCGCGCCGGGTGGAGATCGGCGTGGCGGCCCACACTCAGCGCATCAAGATCGGGCAGGAGAACCGGGGCTTCAACTACGTCTTCATGCTCAAGCCGCTGCCCGAGCCCGGCTCGGTCACCATCAGCT
This sequence comes from Acidovorax sp. HMWF018, assembly GCF_003061035.1. Lineage (NCBI taxonomy): Bacteria > Pseudomonadati > Pseudomonadota > Betaproteobacteria > Burkholderiales > Comamonadaceae > Acidovorax > Acidovorax sp. HMWF018. The sequence goes on along the minus strand of NZ_QAIM01000360.1, from coordinate 2,644 downwards.
GGAGAGCGTTAGGCACTTGGTACGAGCTGCAGGACGATGGCGCAGGCGCCTTTACAGGCAGTGGCGCAGGCCAACTCATCTACGGCACGGGCAGCGGCAGCATCACACTGCCCGTACTGCCCGACGCAGGCAGCGCGATCATCATCCAGTGGGGTGAGCGCGTCGGCTTCACCAACCGCAGCACACAAGGGGCCGCCATCCGCGCACCGGAGTACTGCTGGACGCTGGAGCATGAAGGTGTTGTGCCTGGCTCGGCCGTGTTCACCTGGTACAGCGCCGGAGTGCTGCGGACCGCCACCACGAACGCTGCAGGGGTCATCAGCGGCGACGCATCGGGCCTGATCGACTACCCCAGTGGGACGGTGCTGCTGCGCACCGTGTACCTGCCTGACGCGGGCGGGGAGATCAGCACCGCCTATGACACCGACCAGGTCGTCACAGAAATCCTCGCCCCCGGCGCCCCGGATGCCGGCGGCTTCGTCGCCCTGGCGCTGCAGCAGCAGCCTGCGGCCAACACCCTGCAGATCGAGTGGGCCACGGCCCGCGCTGTCAGCAACACCAGCGGCGGCAGTCTGACCAACACCAACGCCACCAAGACGGTCGACGTCACGTACACCATCCGCACGGTGCCCGAATACCGGGAGCCAGAGTCGACGACCGGCTTGTACGTGAACTGGCCTCGCAGCTCCTAAAGGGATCGCCCTATGACCATCGTATACGTCTCGCGGCCCTTCGCCGTGACCAAGTCCAACACCAACTCCAGCTCACTGACCCAGGAGACCGGGCGCACGGCCGACGACAAGCTCGTGGTGGTGCACACCGTCACTGACGACGGGGCGGGCTCCTTCATCAACAGCCTGGGCACCGTCAACTACGCCGCCAAGGCTGTGAGCCTGCGCATGGTTCGCGCAGACCGCACCACCGAGGCCTACAAGAGCGACTTTGACACCGCCAAAGAGTTTTCTGACACGGTGGGCGACGGCAATGGCACCACTACCACCAACAGCCGTAAAGGCGCGGAATACGCGACGGCGAGCGTGGGTGAGGAGGTGCTCGCGGGCTCCAGCGTGGTGGCCCGCTATCGGGTTGCACCGGCCGTGATCACCCACCGCACCGATTCATTCCAGCCCGAGGCCATCGTCATTGATCTGTGCCCCTATACGTCCGATGCCATCGTGCCTGGCAGCGTGCAGTTCCTCTGGATGGGCCAGACCTATACCGACTTCGAGGGCGTGATCTATCGGGGCCGCACTGCGGGCAATCCCGGCATCGACTCGGGCCGCATCGACTACGCCGCAGGCACTGTGCGCATGACCGACTACTTGGTGGGGCCGAACCCCAACACGATCACGCTGCAGAGCCTGTGGACGCGCCGCAGCGCCTGGAAGACCGCCAGCCTGTTCATGCGCACCCAGGCGGCTCCGATCAAGCCGACCGGCTTCGTGCTGACGCTCACCGACACGGCGGGCAACGCACTGACGGCCACGGGCGATCTGAACGGCAACCTGCAGGGCACCCACATCTGGGGGCACATCGACTACCTCACCGGCGTGGTCGAGCTGCAGTTCGGGGACTTCGTGCTGGATTCCACATTGACCGCCGCGCAGAAGGCCGAGTGGTGGTACGACCCCGCTGAAGTCGGGACGGTGGAGGCGGGCAAGATCTGGCGGCCGTGGCCGGTGGACCCGACCACCCTGCGCTACAACAGCGTGGCGTACTTCTATCTGCCGCTGGATGCGGACATCGTGGGCCTGGACCCTGTGCGCCTGCCGCCCGATGGCCGGGTGCCCAAATACCGCGTGGGCTCCTATGTGGTGATCGGCCACACCGGCGTGGTGCCTGCCGCTGTTTACAGCGCAGGCCAGACCATCAACTGCGCCCGGGAGCGCCTGTCCCGTGTCTACCTGGTCGGCGCTGACGGCCAGCTTATCCGCACGGGCTACAGCCCCGATCTGAACGCGGGCACCATCGCCGTGACCGATGTGACCGGCTGGGTGCAGCCCGTGACGGTGAAGCACCGCATCGAGCAGATGGCGCGCGTAGCCGACGTGCAGATCGACGGCACGCTCAAGCTGACCAAGCAGCTCGCCCACAACTTCCCGGTGGGCTCCATCGTGTCGAGCGCAGTCATGGCGGGCAACCTGCGCGCCCGGGCCTTGCCAGTGTTTGACCAGCAGACCTGGGACGGCGTGAGCTGGGCCGACGTCACGGTGGGCAACCCAGCACCCGCTACCTACAACGATGGCGCCTTCCCCGTGGTGGTGACCAACGCGGGCGCCGTGACCGAGCGCTTTGCCCTGCGCGTGCTCACCGGAGGCACCGACGTCGAGGTGATCGGAGAGCACGTGGGCAACCTGGGCACCTTCAGCCGCAACACGGCCATCGCCCCGATCAACCCCATCAGCGGGGCACCTTATTTCACGCTGGCGGCTGCTGGCTGGGGTGCTGGCTGGGTGCCCGGCAACACGCTGTTCCTGCCCACGGTGGGGGCGTATTTCCCGCTGGTGGCGATCCGCGCCACGCAGCCCTCCGAGGCCATCGGTACCGACTACGCCTTTGAACTGACCGAGCGCGGTGATATCGACCGCACGCCCACCAACCCCGTCATCTAAACCGCCACCATGATCTACACCTTCGACTCCGC
>NZ_QAIM01000359.1:5213-10499 GCF_003061035.1 Acidovorax sp. HMWF018 | reverse complement strand
GCATTACCCGGTGCGGCCTACGCCCGTGCAGCCGCCGGCGCCCACCCCCAAAAAATTCACACAGTGCAACGTGTTCCGCTGCTACGACGCCCAGGGCAATAGCTACCCCCGCTGATCTGGCGCCCATGTGGGCAAGGTGAGGAGAGTGCGGATTTCTCCAGCCTCTCAGGCTCGCAACCCCTCGGCCACACTGGGGTAGTGCAACCGCAGACCCAGCTCGCGCAGCATGCGCTGGTTGTCCAGCCGGCGCGATTCGCTCATGAAACTCAGCAGCATCAGCGACAGCTGCTCTTCCGCAGTACTGCGAGGCACGCGCGGCGGGCGAGGCAGGCCATACAGATCAGCCGCCAGATCAAAGTAGTCGCCCATCTTCATGTGGGTGGAGTCGCTCACGTTGTAGGCGCGCTGCGGGCGCCCCTTCCACACGGCCGCCATGCAGGCGCGCGCCAGGTCTTCGGCATGGATGTGGTTGGTGAACACATCGTCCTCGGCCACCAGCACGGGTGTGCCCCGGCGCAAGCGCGCCTCCGGGGTGCCACCCTCTCGGTCAGGCGCGTAGATGCCGGGAATGCGCAACACGGTGGCCCGCACGCCGGCACGGCCCAAGTGGCGCACGGCGCGCTCGGCATTCACACGGCGCTGGGCGCGAGGTGTGCCGGGGGCCACGGCCCGAGTCTCTGGCACCAGGGCCCCCTGGCAGTCGCCATACACACCGCTGGTGGACGCGTAGGCCAACGACATTGGCAAGGTGCGCAGCCGCAGCGCGCGGGTCAGCGCCACAGTGCGGGGGTCACGCCACCAGGCATCGCCCCCTGCGCCCTCCCCCGGCGGGGGCGCCAGATGCAGCACCCGCGTCGCCAGGCCGGACAGCCTGCGCAAGGTGCCCGCATCGTCCAGATTGCCCACCAGAGGCCGGGCCCCTTGTGCCCGCAGCTCCGCCACCCGCCCAGCGGTGGAGGTCAGTGCCAGCACCTGCATGCGCCCGGCCCCGGGGCCCGTCTGCAGATGGCGCAGCACCCGTTGACCTACATCACCACAGCCCACGATGAGCAGGCGTTCGCGACGAAAGCGCGCTGGCAGCGCGCCGAGGGGGTTCTGGTTTGAGGGCAAAATCGGGTCCGTTTGCTTAGCTAGAGACGACTCCAAGGATACCCACACATGACCAGCGCCGAGGCTGCCACCACCGCAGCGTTTCAGATCACCGTGCAGCCCAGTGGCCGCGCTTTCAGTGCCAATGCGGGCGAAGCCATCCTGGCCGCCGCCATCCGCAGTGGCGTGGGCCTGCCCTACGGCTGCAAGGACGGCGCCTGTGGCTCGTGCAAGTGCAAAAAACTCAGCGGCACCGTGCAGCACGGCGCCCACCAATCCAAGGCCCTCACGGCCGACGAAGAGGCCGCAGGCCTGGTGTTGACCTGCTGCGCACAGCCACTGTCCGACGTGGTACTCGAATCGCGCCAGGTCACCGACGAAAGCGCCTACCCCGTCAAGAAGATGCCAGTGCGCGTGGCCTCGCTCGAAAAGAAATCAGACGATGTGATGCAGGTGCGCCTGCAGCTACCTGCCGCAGACACCTTCCGATACCACGCGGGCCAGTACATTGAGTTCATCCTGCGCGACGGCGCCCGACGCGCTTACTCGATGGCCAACGCGCCGCACACCCAGGCAGAGGCACCGGGTGTGGAGCTGCACATTCGACACATGGCCGGCGGCAAGTTCACCGACCATGTGTTTGGGGCGATGAAAGAGAAGGAAATCCTGCGTGTCGAAGGTCCGTTCGGCAGTTTTTTCCTGCGCGAAGACTCCGACAAGCCCATCGTGCTGCTGGCATCCGGCACCGGCTTTGCCCCCATCAAGGCGCTGATCGAGCACCTGCAGTTCAAGGGCATCAGCCGCCCCACCGTGTTGTACTGGGGCGGCCGTCGCCCTGGCGATCTGTACCTGACCGACTGGGTCCAGGCCCGCGTGGCCGAATTGCCGTGGTTGCGCTACGTTCCGGTCATTTCCAACGCGCTGCCCGAGGACGGCTGGACCGGCCGCACAGGCTTTGTGCACCAGGCGGTGCTGGACGACTTTGCGGATCTCTCAGGTCACCAGGTCTATGCGTGTGGCGCGCCCATCGTGGTCGAGTCCGCCCGTGACGCCTACAGCGCCCAGCGCGGCCTGCCGCCGGAAGAGTTTTTTGCCGACGCATTCACGTCGGAAGCCGACAAACACGGCGGCTGACACGCCCCCGCAAGGCCGATAAAGACACCTGGACCACGACCCATGGTGCGTGCAGCGCCCGCCCCGCCAACCCCGCAGGGCGCGCCCCGCCGCTGGCATCAAGTCCGGCGCGGAGGCTTCATTGCCACGCTGCTGTGCCTGGCGGCCCTGCTGGTGTGGGGCGCGGGCGAATGGGCAGAACAGAGCGAACGCGACGCCCAGTGGGACAACCTGCGCCGCCTGGGCGAGGTGCAAGCCCTGGCGCTGCGTGGCGTGGCCACGCGCTACAACTACCTGCCCTTCACCACCGCGCAGCACCCGCTGGTGCGCCAGTTATTGCAGCAACCTTCATCGCAGGCCGTACGCGACGCAGCCAACGCGTACCTGCAGGCGGTGAACCAGCATGCGGGCTCCGACATGCTGTACGTGATGGACCCGCAGGGCCTCACCCTCGCGTCCAGCAACTGGGACACCCCCAACAGCTTTGTGCACCAGAACTACGGCAACAGGCCGTACTTTCGCGATGCCCTGGCGGGCCAGACGGGCCGCTTTTATGGCGTCGGCAAGACCACGGGCGAACCCGGCCTGTTTGTCTCAGCCCCCGTGGTCGATGCGGGCCGCGTGATCGGCGTGGTGGCGGTCAAGGTACGCATGGAACCCATCTCGGACCCATGGGCCCAGCTGCGCGATCCAGTGTTCGTGACGGACGAGCGGGGCATCGTCTTTCTCGGCTCCGTGCCCGGCTGGCTCTACCGCACCAGCCAGCCCTTGCCCACCCCACTCGTGCAGCAGCTGCAGCACAACGAACAGTACGGCACAGGATGGACCCCGCGCGCCGTGCCCTGGACCCTGCACCCCCAAGACGACCCGCCCGGTACTGAACTGCGCCTTGACGGCGCTGGCGGCAAAAGCTACCTGGCGTTCGAAGAGAAGCTGCCCGACCTGGGCTGGACCCTCACCGTCACTGCCGACAGCCGCGTGGTGGCCCTGGCGCGGCAACAGGCCTGGGCGCTGGCCACGCTGGCGTCGGGCCTGCTGGTGCTGGGTGCGCTGTACTGGCAGTTGCGCGAGAGGCGCCTCGCCGAAAACCGGTTGGCCCGCATCGAACTGGAGCAGCGCGTGCAGGAGCGTACCCACGCGCTGCAGCAGGCCCAGGCGTTCCGCCAGTCCATGGAGGACTCGCTGCTGGTGGGCATGCGCGCCCGCGACCTCGAAGGGCGCATCGTCTATGTCAACGCGGCCATGTGCGATATGGTGGGCTACCGGGCCGACGAACTCATCGGCCAGCTGCCGCCCTACCCGTACTGGCACCCTGACGAGCTGGACCGCCACTGGAACGACAGCGACACCGTGCTGGCTGGCAACGCGTTTCCGCAGGGGCGGGAGAACCGGCTGAGGCACCGTGACGGGTCGGACGTGTACACGATGTTCTACACCACACGCCTGATCGACGGCAGCGGCCAGCACATCGGCTGGATGAGTTCGGTGGTCAACATCACCGCGCAGAAGCGGGCCGAAGAGCAGCAGCAGCAGCGCGAGACCCAGCTGCAGCGGGTACAGCGCGTGATCACTGTCGGCGAGATGGCATCCACCCTGGCCCACGAGCTGAACCAGCCGCTGGCCGCCCTGGTCAACTATGCGGCTGCCGCACGGGCGCTGGCCGCCCAGGGCAAGACCGGCCCCCTCCACGACAGCCTGGAGGCCCTGTCGGCCCAGGCGCTGCGGGCCGCCGACATCGTGGGTCGTATCCGCCGCTGGGTGCGCCAGCACCCTGAAAGCCGCGAGCCTTGCGATCTGTCTGCCATCGTGGAGCAGTCGCTGGAGCTGCTCTTGCGCGCCGAGGCTCGCCGCCAGGGGATCCCTGTGCGTGTGGAACAGGCCGGCGCCCCTTTGCCGGTGAACGCAGACCGCGTGCTGCTGGAGCAGGTGGTGATCAACCTGGGCCTGAACGCCCTGCAGGCCATGCAGACCCACCAGCCCCCGCCCGGCGGGCACGAATTGCGGCTGCGCATAGCCGCAGACGATGGCCAAGCGCTGGTGCAAGTGCTGGACCGGGGCCCGGGCCTGCCGCCCGGCATCGCCGAGCGCCTGTTCGAGCCTTTCTTCACCACACGTTCCGACGGTCTCGGCCTGGGTCTCAACATCTGCCGCTCCATCATTGAAAGCATGGGGGGCCAACTACAGGCCCGCAATCGCGAGGGCGGCGGCGCGGTCTTCGAGATCCGCCTGCCCTGCCCCCCCGCCACCGAGAATGCCACCGCGCCATGACCTACGACACTGCCCCCATCGCCGCTGACTCGCTGGACCCCACTGTGGTCTACATCGTGGACGACGACGAAGGCGTGCGCCAATCGCTGGCCGCACTGCTGCTCGCACGCGGGTACACGGTGCGTGCCTTCGACGGCGGCGAGGCCTTTCTGGCGCAGGCTGCACTGGACCACCCCGGCTGCGTGCTGCTGGACCTGCGCATGGAAGGCTTGAGCGGGCTGCAGGTATTCCACGAACTCGGCCAGCGCCACAGCGCGCTCAAGACCGTGTTCCTATCGGCCCACGGTGAGCTGTCCTCCGCCGTGGCAGCCGTCAAACAAGGGGCGGTGGACTGGCTCGAAAAACCGTGCAACGAAGCCACCTTGCTGGCCGCTGTCGAAAAAGCCTCCACGCTGTCGCAAACGCAGGCACGGCAGACACAACGGCAGCACCAGCTGCGCGAGCGCTGGAACGCCCTGAGCCCACGCCAGCAAGAGGTGGCCCAGCTGCTGGGCACGGGCCTCAGCAGCAAGGAAGTGGCCCGCGCACTGGCGCAGCGTGACCCGGAGCGCCCCATCGACCCGCGCACCGTGGACACGCACCGGTCCGCCATCTTCCTGAAGCTGGACATCCGCTCGTCGCACGAACTGGGCATGCTGGTGGAAGACCTGGGCGTGGCGCTCAGCGCGCCTCGCACGGCATGAACGTCCCCGCCTGACCATCACCCCCTCAGGGCTTCATAAGCTTTCTTACGATTTTTTTGCACAATGGCGCCCATGAACCGCAGAAACCTCATCCTCCTCGCCACCGCCGCTGCCACCGCAACGGCTTTTTCGT
>NZ_QAIM01000359.1:0-5203 GCF_003061035.1 Acidovorax sp. HMWF018 | reverse complement strand
GTCTGGGCTCAGGATGCCGGCCAGCCCATCCGCCTGATCGTGCCGTATGCCCCGGGCGGCCCCATCGACGTCACGGCCCGCGCACTGGCCGAGCGCGTGCGCGAATCGCTGGGCACGGTCATCATCGACAACAAGGGTGGCGCGGGCGGCAACATTGGCGCCGACGCGATTGCCAAAGCTGCCCCCGATGGCCTGACCATTGGCATCGCGGCCACCGCCACCCACGCAGTCAACCCCTGGCTGTATGCCCGCATGCCCTATGACGCAGGCAAGGACTTTGCCGGCATCACGCAGATGGTGCGCGTGCCCAACGTGCTGGTCATGAACGCCGCCAAGGCCGAGCAGCTCAAGATCCACACCGTGACCGACCTCATCGCCTACGCCAAGGCCAACCCCGCCAAGCTCAACTACGGCAGTGGCGGCAACGGCAGCGCGGGCCACCTGGCGGGCGAGATGTTCAAGCAGCGCGCCGGCATCTACGCACTGCACATCCCCTACCGGGGCGCCAACCCGGCCCAGTTGGCACTGCTGGCGGGCGAGGTGGACTTCAACATCGACAATCTGGCCGCCGCAGCGCCCAACATCCGCGCGGGCAAGCTCAAGGCGCTGGCCGTGACCTCGCTCGACGCCTCGGCCTCGCTGCCAGGCGTGCCACCGCTGTCCGCGACTTTCAAGGGTTTTTCCATCGACACCTGGTGGGGCCTGGTGGCGCCGGCCGCCACGCCCAAGCCCATCATCGACAAGCTGAACAAGGCTTTTGTGGCGGCACTGAACGCGCCCGAAACGAAGACCCGCTTTGCCGCATTGCTGGCGGAGCCCGTGGCCACCACGCCGCAGCAGTTCGACAGCTTCATGGCCAGCGAGCGTGCCAAGTACCAGCAGGTGGTGAAGGCGTCCGGGGCAAAAGTCGATTGACTCTCTGAGACGCAATCCGCTCGGTGCTGCCGCCTGAGGCGGCACCTCTTCGATGCCGTCCACGCCTGCGCGGGCAGGCTTGCGGCTGCGGCCTCCCAGCCCCCGAGAGAGACGCCACCCGAGGCCCGGCGGAGCCGGTTCCACGGCGGCACTGGCGTTGGACCGCGTCCGTTTCATCTGTCGCCCGCAAAGCCAATGCAGACGGGAGTATTTTTAAGCCTTTTCAGGCCCTGGCGCTTATCTATAAAGCGCAAAAAGCTCCCAATTTAGGAGCAAATTATTCACCCACCAAAGTGCCCACCCAAGCCGGGCCTTCCAGCTGGTGGATGTCCTGAGTCGCTACGGCCTGCAACGCCGACGCATCCACCCGCCCAGGCACCAGATCGGCCAGGGGGCGCAGCACGAACGCGCGCTCGGCCATGCGGGGGTGGGGCACGGTGAGTGTGGGGGTGTCGATCACCTGGTCACCAAACCACAGAATGTCGAGGTCCAGCGTGCGCGGCGCGTTGCGGTAGGGGCGCTCGCGGCCAGCAGATAGCTCGATGGCTTGCAGGGCACCCAGCAGGGCATCAGGTGCCAGAGTCGTTGTCAGCTCGGCCACGGCGTTGAGGTAGTCCGGGCCACCGGCATCGACCGGTGCGCTGCCATAGAGCGGCGACACGCGCAGGACCCGCGTGCCGGGCAATTGACCCATGGCCGCCAAAGCATTGCGCAAGGCGGCTTGCCGCTCTCCCAGATTGGCCCCCAGGCCCACATAGACCCGAGAGGGCCGCTCAGCCTGCTCCCCCACGTCCGGCCAACTCACTCGCCAGCCGCAGCAGGTGCTGCACCTTCGCCGCCACCACCACCGGGCTTGCGGCGACGACGGCGGCGCTTCTTGGGCGCGCCGCTTTCGGCGGCCCATTCGGTCTCGCCGCCCGCATGGTCAGTGTCTTGGACGGTGCCAGGGGCACGTGGTGCCGCCGCAGGTGCACTGCGAGGCACACGCTTGACCACAGGCTGCGCTTTCTGGCGGGCCTTCTGCTCTTCCTTGGCCTGGTCCATCAGGTCGTCGCGGCGCTCATCGTCCGCCGCCTGGAAGTCCTGCCACCACTCGGCCAGGGCTTCCTCGACTTCGCCCACATCGGCGCGCAGGCGCATGAAGTCGAACCCGGCGCGAAAGCGCGGCTGCATGACCATGCCGAACGGCGTGTTGCCCACGCGCTTTTCAAAACGCGGCTGCATCACCCAGATCTCACGCATGTCGGCGGCCAGCTTGCCGCGGCCCGACACGTCGCCAATGCGTTTGTCGAACACCTCGTCGATGGCCTCTTGCAGCGCGGGCAGCGGGTGTTGGCGCTGGTTTAGGCGCTCCTGCCAGCCATTGCGCACGTCTTCCCACAGCACGCAGGCCAACAAGAAGCTGGGGGCCACAGGCTTGCCTTCGTTCACGCGGCGGTCGGTGTCCACCAGGGCCGCCTTCACAAACGGCGTGTCGGCGCGCTCCACGGCCACGTCCAGCAGCGGGTAGATGCCCTTGGACATGCCCAGCTTGCGCAGCTGCTCGATGGTGGCGATGGCGTGCCCGGTCTGCAGCAGCTTGAGCATTTCGTCAAACATGCGGCTTTGGGGCACCTCGGCCAGCAGGGCCTGCGACTGCACCAGCGGCGCGGCCGACTTGGCATCGATGCTGAAGCCCAGCGGGCTGAGCTTGGCCGCAAAACGCACGGCGCGGATGATGCGCACCGGGTCTTCGCGGTAGCGCGTGGCGGGGTCGCCAATCATGCGCAGCGTCTTCTTCTTCGCGTCCTGCAAACCCTTGTGGTAGTCGACCACGATCTGGCTGACCGGGTCGTAGTACATGGCGTTCACGGTGAAGTCGCGGCGCGTCGCGTCTTCGTCCTGCGGGCCCCAGACGTTGTCGCGCAGCACGCGGCCGCTGGCGTCCACGGCATGCTGCATGCCCGACAGCTGCGCCTTGCTGGTCTTTTCGTTGCCAGCCACCTGACCCGCTGCGGCATTGTCGAGGTAGGCGCGGAAGGTGGAGACCTCGATCACCTCGTGCTCGCGGCCCCGGCCGTGCACCACATGCACGATGCGAAAGCGCTTGCCGATGATGAAGGCGCGGCGAAACAGGCCCTTGACCTGCTCGGGCGTGGCGTTGGTGGCCACGTCGAAGTCCTTGGGGCGCAGGCCCAGCAGCAGGTCGCGCACAGCGCCACCCACGATGTAGGCCTCGAAGCCAGCGTCCTTGAGCGTCTGCACCACCTCGGCGGCGCGGCGGTCCACCAGCTCGGGGTTGATGCCGTGCACGCTGGCGGGCACCTCTTCGCGCTTGCCGAAATGGGGCTTGCCGCCCGAGGTCCCGGGCGTCGATTTGCCCAGCAGTTTGTCGATGAACTTCTTGATCATGGGTAGGGAGATATCAGGGGACTGCGAGCGCAGGGGGTCAGGAGGCCGTCTGGCTGGCAGGCTCGGCAAACAGGTCCAGTATGCGCCAGCCGCGCTCCTGGGCCAGGGCGCGCAGGCGCGGGTCGGGGTTGGTGGCGACCGGGTGGTTCACCTTCTCCAGCAGGGGCACGTCGTTCATGGAGTCGCTGTAGAAGGTGCTCTCCACGTCGGCCCAGCTGAGCTGCCGCTCGGCCAGCCATTGTTCCATGCGGCGCACCTTGCCTTCGCGCATGGTCGGGATACCGTCAATCTCGCCGGTGTACCAGCCGCTGGCGTCGCGCACCAGCTGCACGGCCAGCAGTTGCGGCACCCCCAGCGCCTGGGCGATGGGGGTGGTCACGAACTCGTTGGTGGCAGTGACGATCACCACCTCGTCGCCCGCTGCCTGGTGCTGGCGGATCAGGTCGAGCGCCTGGGGCTGGATGGCGGGGGTGATGACCTCGCGCATGAACTGCTGGTGCGCCGCCGCTGCGGCATCGGGCCCGCGCAAGCGCACGGCCTCGGTCGCAAAACGCACGTAGTCGTGCACATCGAGCGTTCCCGCCTGGTAGTGGGCATAGAACTCGTCGTTGCGGCGCCCGAACTCCACCGGGTCGTTCCAGCCGATGCGGATGGTGAACTCGCCCCACTCGTAGTCAGAGTCGAGCGGCAGCAGCGTGTGGTCCAGGTCAAACAGCGCCAAGCGAAGGCGGCTTCTTTGCATTTCAATCATTCAATAAGTTGCGCTGCGCGAGCGGTTGCAAAAACTGTCGCTGCCCAAACCCAGCGGCCGCCGCGCAAGGGCCGCCCCGCCGCGCTGGCGGCGTCCTCCTTCCCGCGGTGCGCAGCACAGCGAGAGAAGGGGGAAGCGGCGCAGCCGCTCAGGGGGTTGTTCCTCATTTTTTATTCCGATTCGAGCATTGTCTTGAGCAGCGGAATCGTGATGGCACGCTGGGTGCGCAAGGCAAAGGCGTCGAGCTGGTCCAGCAGCTGCATCAGGCTGCCCAGGTCGCGCGAAAAGCGGTTGAGCATGTAGTCCATGACTTCGTCGCCCAGGAACACGCCGCGCGCATCGGCCTCCTGGCGCAGCACGGCGCGGCGCTCGGCCTCGCCCAGCAGTTGCAGCTGGAACACATGGCCCCAGCCCAGACGGCTGCGCAGGTCGTCGCGCAGCGGCAGGTCGGCGGGGGGCAGATCGCCAGCCGCCAGCACCCAGCGCTGGCTACCGCTGGCGGGGCTGATGGCATTGACGAACCAGTTGAAGGCCGTGGCCTGCTGGGCGGTGCTGTACAGGTGCACGTCGTCCATGACCACGGCGGCCCAGCGCTCGTCAAAGTCTGGCGGCTCACCCACCGAGGGGTCGAGCCAGCCCACGCTGGAGCCCTGCTCGCGCAGGGCCTGGCGCACGGCCTGGAGCAAATGGGTCTTGCCGCTGCCCGGCTCGCCCCAGAGGTAGGTGGGCACCGGGGAGCGGGTGGCTTCGCTGCTGCCCGCCCCGGCGGCCAGGCGCAGGTGCTGCAGCGCGGCCTCGTTGGGCCCGGCAAAAAAACGCTCCAGAGTGGGCCCGGTGGCCAGGCCGATGTCCAGCGCCAGTTGCTTCATCGTCATGCGCGGCGCCCGCACAGTGCAGGCTGAACCGTGGCGGAAGGTGCGGAAGCGGCAGTCAGGAAGAGGGTCAGCAGCGGCATCACAAGTGGGTGGGAAGGCACCGGGCCGTCGATGACTGCGGCCAGGCGCGGCGACAAAGTGGCATACGGCGCGTGGTCACCGACCGGCTCCCTCGCAGGGGGTGGGCGACAATGGCAGCGATTTTAGTCTGCAGCCAGCCCCCTGGGCCGTCGCCCGGCTCCACCGTCCCCTGCCTTGCACCATGACACCT